>JAEZIE010000156.1 GCA_023416175.1 Bacillota bacterium | reverse complement strand
ACTTTCCTTCCGCCTCCCGTGCATATTCCTCTCCCCCTTCGTCCCGCCAATGCCAATCATTGAGATCGCCGGCATGGAACAGGGATACGCCATCCCAGACGATATGGAAGGATACGCCCTCATCCGTACTGCCGTAGGCGGTTACCTTCATATCGTTGGGCAGCACCGTCTGCCCGGGGCGCAGTTTGGGGACGCCTAAAGGTGCAGGAACATCGTAGCCCGCCGCAAATTTTGCGTTCAATAGGCCCCAGATATCCGGTGAGTAATGATCCCCGTGCGCGTGGCTGACGAGCGCGGTGGTGTACCGCATGGTTTTAAGAGACTGCTCCTTCAACAGCGGATGGCGTCTTGGGTCATAGCAGTCGATCACAAGGAGGCCGCCGTCACGCTCCAGCGCGAACCCACTGTTGCCTAGGTACGTAATCTTCATGCGGCCCTCCCTGTGTTGTTTATTACGCCTTTTCGGTCAATACCGCCTTGATACGCCGTACGCCAGCGGAAGAAGCTTCTTCCTTTTTGATGGTGAAATGCCCCAGAGCCCCGGTATGCGTCACATGAGGGCCGCCGCAAATTTCCTTGGAGAAATCCCCCATGGTATAAACCTTGACTCGTTCGGCGTACTTGCTTTCAAATAAACCGATGGCTCCTTGCGTTTTCGCTTCCTCAACGGTCATTTCCACGCAGGATACCGGCAGATCAGCCTCAATGACGGAGTTCACAAGGTCTTCCACTTCTTTGATTTCTTTTGGCGTCATCTTGCGGGCAAAGGAAAAATCGAACCGCAGGCGTTCGGCGGTGATATTGCTGCCCTTTTGCGCCACGGAGTCGTCCTTTAACACCTTGCGCAAAGCGGTATGCAGCAGATGGGTTGCGGTGTGGAGCTTTGTGGTCTCCTCGGTGTTGTCCGCCAGGCCACCCTTGAAGCGCTGCTCCGCCCCCGCCTGGGATTTCTTCTGGTGCTCTGCAAATGCGGCATGGTAGCCTTCTACATCCACCTCATAACCTTTTTCAGAGGCAAGCTCCTGCGTGAACTCCAGCGGGAACCCAAATGTATCATAGAGGCGGAACGCGTCCGGCCCGCTGATGCGACCGTCCGTAAGCGTTGCGGAAAGCCGTTCGAACTCGGATATGCCTTTTTTGAGCGTACGCGCAAAGCGCTGCTCTTCCTTTTCAAGCTCGCTCACGATTTTGTCGCTGTTGCGCGCAAGCTCGGTATAGAAATCCCCATATTGTGCGATCACGGCCTTGGCTACTTCCAAGAGGCCGCCTTCGGGGATATCCAGCTGCATGGAGAAGCGGATAGCGCGGCGAATGAGGCGTCTTAAGATATAGCCCTGATCCACGTTGCTCGGCGTGACGCCCCTGTGATCGCCCAATATAAACACCGCGCAGCGGATATGGTCGGCCACGATGCGGAACGCGCGCGTGATTTCTGCGCTATCCCGGTATTGCTTGCCGGAAAGGCGGCTGATGGCGGATAATATTCCGGTGAAGGCGTCGGTATCGTATACGCTTTCTACACCCTGCAGCGTGGCGATGGTGCGGTCTAAACCCATGCCCGTGTCCACATTCTTTTGGGCAAGGGGCTCAAACTGGCCCTCCCCTACCTTGTTGAATTCCATGAACACGTCGTTCCAGATTTCCAGATACTTGCCGCAGCTGCATGCAGGCGAGCAGGTATCCGAGCAGGCGGGCTTGCCGGTATCGTAGAACATTTCGGTATCCGGGCCGCAGGGGCCGGTCATACCCGCAGGGCCCCACCAGTTGTGTTTTTTGGGAAGATAGAAAATATGGGAAGGATCGACGCCCATTTCTACCCATCTGTCATGGGAGACGGTGTCACGCGGGGCGTCGTGATCCCCTTCAAAGCAGGTGAAAAACAACTTTTCCTTGGGGATACCCAGCCAATTTTCGCTGGTGAGGAACTCCCAGGAGAACGCAATGGCTTCGTGCTTAAAATAATCGCCCAAAGACCAGTTGCCCAGCATTTCAAAGAATGTGCAGTGGGAAGTATCGCCGACCTCATCGATATCGCCTGTACGTACGCATTTCTGTACATCCACCAGGCGGGTGCCGGCAGGATGCTTCTCCCCCATCAGGTATGGAACAAGCGGATGCATACCGGCCGTGGTGAACAAAACGGTAGGGTCGTTTTCTGGAATAAGCGAGGCGCTATCGATCACCGCATGCCCCTTTTCACGAAAGAAATCCAAGTATAACTGACGAAGCTCGCGGGAGGTCAGGTTCCGCATGAAGATTAATCCCCTTTCTAATAACCCGCCTATGTCCGGCAGGCACTCTCAAAAGGCGGCCATTAGGACAGGCCGCTACCATGTGATTTTACCCTCTTTTTCCTTACAGCGCAAGCGTTTTACGTGCCTATGTGCGTGTAACGTGCGCAGAAAGAAAGCCCGCTAGAAAAAGCGGGCTTTTATAAAACGGAGCGTTTCTTACTTTATGCGTGCACAATTGCGCTAAACTTGCACTTTTCCATGCAGGTGCCGCACTTGATACACTTCTGCTGGTCGATGACGTACGGCTTTTTTATCTCGCCTTCGATTGCGCCAACCGGGCAGACGCGCGCGCACAAGCTGCATCCGCGGCATTTTGCGGCATCGATGGTATAGCTCATCAGCGCCTTGCAGACGCCCGACGGGCAGCGCTTTTCTAAGATATGCGCTTCGTATTCATCCCGGAAGAACCGGATGGTGGAAAGCACAGGATTGGGCGCCGTCTGCCCCAGGCCGCAAAGCGCGGAAGCCTTGATGTTTTGGGCGAGCCGCTCCAACTTTTCAAGATCGCCGGGCTTGCCGCGGCCTTCCGTAATTTCCGTAAGCATTTCATACATACGGCGTGTACCGATACGGCAGGGCGGGCACTTTCCGCAGGATTCATCTACGGTGAACTCCAAAAAGAACTTTGCGATGTCCACCATGCAGTTGTCCTCATCCATGACAATCATGCCGCCCGATCCCATCATGGAGCCGATGGCAATGAGGTTATCGTAATCTATGGGGATATCAAGGTGCGAGGCCGGTATGCAGCCGCCCGAAGGCCCGCCTGTCTGGGCGGCCTTAAACTGCTTACCGTTCGGGATACCGCCGCCGATTTCGTATATGATCTCCCGGAGCGTGGTGCCCATGGGAACTTCCACAAGTCCGGTGTTGTTGATCTTGCCGCCGAGCGCGAATACCTTGGTACCCTTGCTCTTCTCGGTACCCATCGCAGCAAACCACTCCGCGCCGTTCAAAATAATCTGCGGGATGTTCGCATAGGTTTCCACGTTATTGAGCAGCGTCGGTTTGCCAAACAAACCCTTGACAGCCGGGAACGGGGGGCGTGGGCGGGGTTCGCCGCGGCCGCCTTCAATGGAAGCCAACAGCGCCGTTTCTTCTCCGCAGACAAACGCGCCGGAGCCGAGTCTGAGGTCAATATCAAAATTGAAGCCGGTATCAAAGATATTCGAACCCAACAGGCCATATTCACGCGCCTGTGCAATAGCGATACGAAGCCGCTTAACGGCAATGGGATACTCAGCGCGCACATAAATATAACCCTGCTGCGCGCCTATGGCATAGCCAGCGATAGCCATGGCCTCAAGCAATGCATGCGGATCGCCTTCGAGAACCGAGCGGTCCATAAACGCACCCGGGTCACCCTCGTCCGCGTTGCAGCAAACGTATTTCATATCGCTTTTGGGCTTTTGCGCCAGGCCCCATTTGATACCAGCGGGAAAGCCGCCGCCCCCGCGCCCGCGAAGGCCAGAGCGCTTGACGATATCCACCACCTCTTCCGGGGTTAATTCCGTCAAACACTTTCCTAGCGCCTTGTAACCATCAAATGCGATGTATTCTTCAATATTCTCAGGATCAATGACACCGCAGTTGCGCAATGCGACGCGATGCTGTTTCTTATAGAAATCAACCTCGTTCAACGAGCGGATGTTCTGGTTTTTATCTAGGCTCTCCGAATACAGGAGGTCGCGTACGATACGACCTTTTACAAGGTGCTCGGAAACAATTCGCGGTACATCCTCCACCTTGATGTGGCTGTAGAATGAACCTTCGGGGTAGATGATGACAACAGGGCCTTTTTCACACAGACCGAAGCAGCCGGTAGGCACTACCTTCACTTCGCGCTCCAGCCCGGCGCTGAAAATTTCTTCTTCAAATGCCTGAATGATGCTGCGCGATCCCGAGGATGTGCATCCGGTACCTGTGCAGCACAAAACTTGCGAACGAAAATACTCCATGACGGTTCAACCCTCCTTTGTGTTACGTCACTTGGCGTGCGTTTCGTAGTAGCCGATGGTATATTCGTTCACAGCTTTGCCGTTTACGATATGATCCGTAACGATCCTGCCCACCATATCCGGAACGACCTTCACGTAAGTCACCTTTTCCTCGCCGGGCTTATATACCTCAACGATCGGTTCCAGCCTGCAAACGCCGATACATCCCGTCTGCGCCACAATGACATGCTGAAGGTTTCTTTTGGCAACCTCGTCCATAAAGGCGGACAGCACGGGGCGGGCACCTGCCGCTATGCCGCAGGTAGCCATACCAACAACGATCCGCGTACCTTCGGATTCTTTTCTGAGGTGGATGGTTTCGAGCGTTTTATTCCGGATGGCTTCCAACTCCTGTAATGTCTTCATAATCAAACACCTCCGTTTAATGCTTCAATACCTTCATATAAATATTCTCTGAGCCAGGCGGACACCTCCGGCGTATTGAGGGGAACGCCCCCCAAGACCGTTTTGATTTCCCGCGTATCCGCCCGGAAATTTTTATCATCCACAGCATATGAAAAGACAAAATCTACGTCTTGGTTACAAAGAACGCTTGCGTACAGAGTTTCTGCAATGTCCCCAAGAGGCGGCCGATCCCAATGGGAAATGCGGTAACTTGCCTCAATACGGGTACCCTGTCCGGGCGCAGATTGCAAGGAAAACGTGCCCCCCGAGGCTTCGGCCCCTGCCTGAAACATGGGGATGCCAAGACCCACCTTGCGCGTGGTGCGAGTGGTGACGAAGGGATCTAAAACCTGACGCTGGAACTCCTCTGTCATACCGCATCCATTGTCGGAAATGGAGAGACCCATCCGGTCTTCTGCATGAAAGACGTACAGCTCGATTTCAATGAGCGTAGCCTTCGCGACAATGGAATTCTGTATGATGTCGAGAATATGCAGCGAGATCTCCTTCATCATCATAAGGAGGACTTACCCTTTCTTACGGAACTTCTCGAGGATGCCGGGGATATCTGCAGGAGTGAGCCTGCCGAAAACCTCATCATTCACCATCATGGCGGGAGCCAAACCGCAGCAGCCAATACAACGCGTGGCCTCAAGCGTAAACAGACCATCCGCGGTAGTTGCACCCGCTGCAATCTTCAATTCTTTTTCCAGCGCTTCCATTACATTTGAGGCTGAGCGCACATAACATGCGGTGCCAAGGCACATGCCGATTGTATAGACACCCCTAGGCTGCAGCGTAAACTGGGAATAGAAGGTAGCAACGCCGTATATTGTGCTCAACGGCTGACCGGTTCGTTCTGAAATAAAGCGCTGTACTTCTTCATCCAGGCAGCCGCACAGCTCCTGCGCCTGCTGCATGATAGGCAAAAGGCCGCCCTGTTCGTCTTTCCATTTCCCAATCACGGCGTCCAGCCGTTCAAATTCCCTTTGCCTTACATCGATGGTGGACATGCTGAATTTTCCTCCCAACTATAAGCTCGTATTGGTCGTCTACTAATTTGATGTTTGATAGAAAATTATCATATCCAATTAATTGTATCACATAACTTTGTAAAAAAAAAGACAATTTAATTTATTTGAGTTTGTTTAATGAATAGAGAATGAAAATGTCAATTACGATTTGGATATGACAGAATAAAAGGTTGAATCGGTAAATATCGCGTCCATAAAAAGATCATGTTCTTCCATTGGGAGTTCGCTGATCAATTGCATTTCAAAACAGAAGCCGGCACGAAAAGCGCTGGTCTCCAAAAGATAGCGGTCAAAAAAACCTGCCCCGCGGCCCAGCCTGCCGCCAAGAATATCAAATGCCAAACCGGGTACCAGCACAAAATCCACTTCCTGCGGCGGGATAACAACGGATCGTTCCGGAACCGGCGCAAATATGCCGTATGCACCTTGCTCCAGATCATTTGCTGCGAGCGGTTGCATTGCCACAATTTGCGTTGCGTTGACACAATACGGGTACGCAACGCGCTTTCCCATGTCTGAGGCATGGGCTGCAAGCACCAGGGGATCTGCTTCTTTGGGCATTGCCGCATACAAAAGTACCGTCTTTGCAGACAAAAAAGCAGGATGAGTCAGCACCCGCCTGCATATTAACTCCGAAAGAGTCTGTATGCGTTCATCTGTGAGCGCCTGTAGCGCTTGGCGCATTTGTTTGCGCAGATGATCTTTCTCCATCATAAGTACCACCTCAATGGAAGGAACCTGGCGGTAACGTTATTCTTCCAATATTGCCTGTGCGATTGCCAAAGTCTTGATGTGTGAGATGCTGATGTGTATGGCGCGCCCCCCCATGCTTTCCATTCGTGTTTTGGCGGAATTCCAAAGCTGTACGTAGGGTTTGCCCAAATCGTCATGCATAATTTCAATATCCCGCCAGCCTATGCCGTTAAACCCTGCGGCAAGCGCTTTTGCTGTCGCTTCCTTGGCAGCAAATATACCCGAAAGCGTCTGTGCATCCTCGCCGCACTTCTGATAATACTGCCGTTCATTCTGGGTAAATATCCGTTCCAAAAACGCATTCTGGATCGCAGCGCGCTTGATGCGTTCTACTTCTATCACGTCAATGCCGGTACCAACAACCATGCATATTCCTCCAAGTAATCAACCAATTGGACATTCCCAACACTCATTTAATACAAGCCTGTTCGGAACGCCATATTATTGTATCCTGTCACAACCCCAAAGTCAAACAAATGCATGTTCGACAGCAAGCGCCATGGCTTCCGTCGCAGCCGCAAGCAGGCTTTGAAAGGAGAACCGTCTGCGTTCTCCGGTCGAAAGCGCAAATATAGTATCTCCATCCATCATTGTATGCACAGGGCGGATGGAGAGCGCAAGTCCGTCATGCGCAATTGAGGCCATTTTATTTGCTTCCTCACGCGTCAGGGCGGCATTTGTGGCAATTACTCCAAGCGTGGTATTCGTACCGACCAATATCTGCGAAAGTTCATTCAAATGATCCAGACAAGGCATCATGACGCCGTCCTTCTTTGCCGCCGCCAGCAACTTTCCTGTATGGTGATCGTAGATATCCCCCACCGCATT
>JAEZIE010000119.1 GCA_023416175.1 Bacillota bacterium | reverse complement strand
ATTGCGGTTATCCTGGCGCTGGTCCTGGTGCTCGGCGTGGTCGCGGGCTGCGGGAGCAAAACGGATCAGGTGACGCTTAACGTGCTCAACTGGGGGGATTATATCGATGATACCGTTATAGCCCAGTTTGAGAAGGAGAACCCGGGCATCAGGGTGAATTATCTGACGGCGGCGAGCAACGAAGAGATGCTCGTTAAGCTTTCCGCGCCCGATTCGATATTCGACGTATGCTTCCCATCGGATTACACCATTGAAAAAATGGTGGAGCAGGATATGCTCCATGCGCTCAATAAGGACAATATTCCCAACCTCAAAAATATCGACGAACGTTTTTTGAACCTGGGGTTCGATCCAGGCAACAAATACTCCGTCCCGTACATGTGGGGCACCGTGGGTATTTTATACAACACCACTATGGTGACGGAGCCCGTCACGAGCTGGAAGGTGCTCTGGGATGAGAAGTACGCGGGCCAGATTTTGATGTACGACAGCCTCCGGGACAGCATCGGCGTCACGCTCAAAATGCTCGGCTACTCGGTCAATACCCGCAACGAGGCAGATATCCTGGCCGCGCAGGATGCGCTCATCGCGCAGAAGCCGCTCGTCAAGGCGTATTTGGATGATCCCATTAAGGAAAACATGATCAACGGCTCCGCTGCGCTTGCGGTCGTATACTCCGGCGACGCTGTCTATTGCATCAGCGAAAATCCGGACCTTGCCTACGTCGTGCCGCAGGAAGGCAGCAACATGTGGTTTGACAACATCATTATCCCCAAGAACTCGCAGCACCCGGAAGAGGCGGAAAAGTTCATCAACTTCCTGTGTGACGCGGAAGTAGCCAAAAAGAATACCGAATACATCGCCTTCTCCAGCCCCAACAAGGCTGCGGTCGCATTGTTATCTTCGGACTGGACGTCCGATGAAACCTACAATCCCCCGCAGGACGTGCTGGACCGTTGCGAGGTCTTCCGGGACTTGGGCGACTTCGTCAAGGTCTACAACGACGCATGGAGCCATGTGAAATCCGAATGACGGGCTATTGAAATATCAAGAATAAGCGCCAGCCGAAAGGCTGGCGCTTTTGTATGTTCAAGAAATGGTCAGAACGCCTAATGACATTCTTCCCCTTCACCAATCGTCAAAGCTTGCTGCATCAGTACCGTGGCCAGCCCCTTCGCGCGGCTCCAGATAAGTTCGTCAAACTGCGCGTCCTCATGCGGGAGGGAGCCGTTGCCCACCGGCGTCAGTTCGATGCAAAAGCCGGGACGTAGGTATTCTTGACGGAACCAGTTTTCAAAGCCCGCTCCGTAAACGGCCGGGTCGGCGGAAGTTTCCATCAACGCATATCCGGTTACTTCCGCAATGGATTCCGCAATAGGTGCCGCGGCCGCGATGGCGTCCTGCGTGCCGCTGTCAGCCCAATAAACGACCTCACCCTTGGTGTGGAAAGAGGTTGCCATTACAAACTCGTTTTCCTCACACAGTCGCATCACGGCCTGCACCTCAGGCTCGGCGGCGGGGGCTGCCCCCTTGTACATTTCGGAGCTGGGTACGTCGGTATTGCTTGCCTTTTCCTCCCAGTAGCAGGGATATTGCCGGTTCAGGTCCACGCCATTGATGTTGGCTTTCCATTCGCTGTAGCTGTCCTTGAGCATGCGCATGGCTTTGACAGCCTGCGGATCTTTGGCGGAATCCGGCCCGTTTTGCACCAGATTTACGCCGTCTGGGTTGACCATGGGAACAAGATATACCGTCACGGAATCCAGCAGATTCCCCGTACTTGCCTCATAGGCGCTGGCGTACGCGTCCACGGTCTCCATCAAAAATGTGCTGGTGATGTATTCGCGCGCGTGGTGCGTACCCAACAGTAAAAGTTTTGCTTCGCCCTTTCCAAGCTTTATGAGCGTTAAATCCCGCCCTTCCACCGATTGGCCGATTGAGGAGACCTCAATCAAATCGGGATACGCTTGGGCAAGTTCATCTGCGTCCGCGCGCATCATCTCGTACGTATAGGTCTGGTTGGGCTCCACAAAGCCCTTTTCGTTTTGTATAGAAGGCTCTGTGGCGCTTTCCGCAGGCTGCGGAGCAAGCTCGATTGGGTCATTATCGGAGCCTAGTTCCAGCGGATCGTCCGTGATGGGCGCGCATGCGGCGAGTGAGAAAATCAGCAGCGCGCATGCGATAGGGGTCATCCATTTGCGCATGGCAGGTGTCCTTTTCTAGAATTTCGATATCTATTATAACGCATCAAAACATGGTTTCGTTTCATGTGTTTTTCTGGAAACGCGGGGCGGTGGCCTTCAAAAAACGCCGGGCAGGACAAATGCGCCGATTTAACAGGGAAATCACGTATGGCTTTTATGGCGATTGACCAAACTAATTCCATGCATTTCCGTTATAACATCTAAAAAGGAGAAAAGACCATGTTCAACAGAAACGCCCTTCCGCCGGACGCGCAACAGTACTTCAGCTCACTGCCGATGTTTTTGCAGGAATCGATCATGCAGACAGGCATGGAATTCAAAAACAAGCAGGAGTTGGTCAATTTCTGCGAATATGTGGATCACGATAATCCATAACTGCCGAAAAAGGAAAGAAGCCACTTTTTCGAGTTTCCGTGCTGAGCTGACGTAGCAGCCCAGCATGCAAGGTGTCCACCCTGACGCGCATGCACCCGAATGACATATCGGG
>JAEZIE010000105.1 GCA_023416175.1 Bacillota bacterium | reverse complement strand
AAGCGACCTAAGCCGATTCATCCAATATTCAGACAAAAGTACCAAAATCCCGTTTTCTCACCTCCATATATTTAAGAACATGCCAAGAAATACCGATATAAAGAAGAAATGTGCTGCTCATCGGCCGCAGGACGCGGCTTTCTCGATTATTTTGCGTCAGATTTGATGAGGGGGTTCTCAGGGTGGACAAAGAAAATTTTTTCAAGAAGCTCTCCCGGTTAGCCGTTACGGCGGTAGGCAGCTTAAAAAAGCCAGCTACAGAAGAAAGCTCCTCTGCGGAAAAGAACGATCCTGAAAAAACGGCCAAACAGAACAACGTCTTGCAAAAAGCAGGCGCGTTCTTTGTTGCGCTAAAAGCGCGCGTGTTTCAAAAGCGCGGAGATGCGAAGGAGGCCGCCGTCTCCCTGTTCCAGAGCATCGGCGGGAAACTGCTGCTGTTCGTCGTACCTGTTTTAATCTTGGCGGTGGCGATCAGCACGCTCCTAGCAACGACGAGCGGAAATGCAATTTCTGACCAGATCATGGACCAACAGATGGAACGCGCCCACGAGAGCTTTCGCAAAAGCCTGGAGGAGAAGGTCCTAACGTGGCTGGACACGGCCAAACAGAGCGCGGAGGATCCCAGCTTTATCAAAGAGGTTACCGCGCAGAATACGAAGGGAATCGGCGCTTACTTAAGAAAATTTCAGACGGGCGGCGCCAGCTTCTTATTTGTAACAGACAGGCTGGGAAACGTGCTCTATTCCACGAGCTCCACGTACAAAAAGGGGGATAGTCTTGCATCCGAGCCATACTTGAAGGCGGCGTTTGAAGGGCAACAGGATATCCGGCTGACTGCAGACCCCACCGGAAATATACACCGGCTCGCTGCGGTACCCGTTCAACTGGACCGCACCGGAATCGTCGGTTGCATTATCGCTGGCTACTACTATAACGACGCGAAGCTTCTGGATAACCAAAAAATGCTCCACGACACCGACTTTACCATTTTCAAGGGCACCGAATGCTCGGCGACGACCATTACCAAAGACAAAGTCCGTATTGTGGGGACGGAGATGGATCCCCAAACAGCGAACATCGTATTGGAACAACAAAAGGAGTATATTGGCCGCGCAACGATAGCGGATCAAAAATATGCCGTGAAATATTCGCCGTTGCTGGATAAAGACGGCAAGACGCTTGGCGCTTTGTTCGCAGGGATCCCAATTGCTGAAATTGAACAGGCGCGCGCCGCTGGCATTCGCAACACCATACTGGTTGCCGTTGTCATGATCGCCTTCTCCGTTGTGGGGACGCTGCTGTTCGTACGCAAAAACGTGCAGAAGCCGCTTATGGCACTTAAAGCAGGCGCAGAACAGTTGGCGGAAGGAAACACGAGCTTTACGGTGGACGCGGGCAAGCGCAATGACGAAGTGGGCATATTGATGCAATCCTTCATGAGCGTATGCGCTTCGCTGCAGGCAATGATCACAGATACCGATATGTTGGTGCAATCAGCGCTTGCAGGCGAGCTGAAAACGCGCGCCGACGCAGAGAAGCATCAGGGCGATTTTAAAAAGATCGTCGAAGGCGTCAACCATACGCTCGACGCCGTGATCGCTCCCGTAGAGGAAGCCACCGTTGTTCTGAATGAGCTTTCTTTGGGCAACCTCAACGCCAAGGTGACGGGCGATTTCCAGGGTGACCACGCCATCATCAAGCATGCGCTCAACGATACGATCGCTTCATTGAAGCGTTATATCTCCGAAACCTCGTATGTGCTTTCCGAACTTTCCAACAAGAACCTGACGGTATCCATTACCACGGAATACCGGGGAGATTTTGTGGAGCTAAAGGATTCCATCAACGGCATCGTCGACTCCCTCAACGATATGCTGCAAGAGATCGGCACTGCGGCCGACCAGGTGGCGGCGGGTACCATGCAG
Source organism: Bacillota bacterium (assembly GCA_023416175.1). Lineage (GTDB taxonomy): Bacteria > Bacillota > Clostridia > Christensenellales > CAG-138 > JAEYLA01. The sequence continues at coordinate 1,318 of JAEZIE010000105.1, read as the reverse complement.
GTATCTGCGGGGAGCCAGACGTTGTCCCAGGCTTCCGTGGAACAGGCAAGCTCCATTGAAGAACTCAACGCGACGGTTTCCGAGCTTGCAGACCATACCAAGCACAATGCTGCGCGCGCGGTTACCGCAAGCGAACTGACCATAGCCACGCAAACCCACGCGCAGAGCGGCAACAAAAAAATGCATGCGCTGCAGGTGGCGATGGGAGACATCAATGAGACCGCAGGCAATATCCGCAAGATCATCAAAGTGATCGACGATATCGCGTTCCAGACGAGTATCCTCTCGCTCAACGCGGCCATTGAGGCGGCGCGTGCCGGGCAATACGGGCGCGGCTTCTCCGTGGTGGCGGACGAAGTGCGAAACCTTGCGCAGAAATCTGCCAGCGCCGCAAAGGAAACCACCACGCTCATCAATAATTCGATCCGGAAGGCTGCCGCGGGTACCCGTATTGCGGACGATACCTCATCCGTCCTGCAGGAGATCACCCAGAGCGTGGAGCAGGCCGCAGCACTCGTCAAGGAAATCGCGGAAGCCTCCAACGAGCAGGCCACCGGTATTGCACAGGTCAATACCGGCCTTTCCATGATGAGCAACATGGTGCAGCAGAATTCCGCAACGGCGGAGCAAAGTGCCGCCACGGCAGAGGAGCTTTCCGGCCAGGCGGATATGCTCCGGGCCATGGTGGAAGAGTTCCGGCTGATAGGCGAAGAAGAATAACCCCGGCACCTCATACAGCAGCCCGGCGTAAGTACGCCGGGCTGTTTTTTTTATCCATATAGAGGGAACAAGATTGAGCCGCCGAAAATTCGGCGGCTCTATGCGTTTCTCTTACCCTGCGTACATGACGTTGTCAAACACCGTCTCATCCTGTTGGCCATCGATATATGTATAGCCTTCCTCGAACTTTACGGACAGGAGTCCTGTTCTGCCGTCCTCCATGCGGAAATACACGGCATTATCGATATCTATGGCGTAAGGGAGCAGGCGTTCTCCAGCCTGTATCGTACCGGGTACAAGCGTACCGTTTTCAATAAACTGTGCGTTTAAGGTTACTCTGGCCGTCAGCACCCGATCGGGGCCAGCACCCTGAATCATCCAGACATCTGGGGTTCCCGGCTCAAATTTAAAAGACGCGGAAAGCGTATATTTGTGATAGCCGCTCCATGTGCCCAGGGTATACACCGCGCTGCCCAGTATCCAAACTCCTTCGTATACGCCCTCCACATAACCAGTGACGCTTTCTGTGTGGGCAAACGACTGGCCGTCAAACGTATAAATGCGGGTCGCATAATCATCCGAAGCATAGTCGTAACTG
>JAEZIE010000079.1 GCA_023416175.1 Bacillota bacterium | reverse complement strand
GGACGGGGGCGGAGATTGACCCGAACAGCAACGTCATGTTTGGTGAAGGCGGTGCAGGCACGTTCTCGGACGGCAAGCTGACCACGCGTATCAAGGATGCGCGCGCATCTGTGGCGCTCGAAACGCTCAAAAAGTTCGGCGCGCCGGAGGATATCGTATACCAGGCGAAACCCCATATCGGAACGGACCTTTTGCGGCGTGTGGTAAAAAACATTCGTGAGGAAATCATAGCGCTGGGCGGAGAAGTTCGTTTTGAGGCAATGTTAGAGGATATCCGTCTGCAGGATGGGGAGCTTCGTGCCGTTTCCGTACGGCAGGGCGACAAGTTTGAGCGTAGTATCGAATGCGCCGCGCTCATACTAGCCACCGGGCAGGCGGCAAGGGATACGTATGAAATGCTTTTAAGCAAGGGTTTGACGCTGCAGCCCAAATCGTTCGCGGTGGGCGTGCGCATCGAGCACCCGCAGGACCTCATTGACCGTGTGCAGTTCGGAGCGCTTGCGGGCCACCCCCGTCTTGGCGCGGCGGAATACCGTCTTGCCGGGAAAAGCGGCGCACGCGGCGTGTATACGTTCTGCATGTGCCCGGGGGGGTATGTGGTGGGTGCAGCATCGGGTGCTGGGGAAGTGGTAGTCAATGGCATGAGCGACCGAGCGCGGGATGGTGCAAACGCCAATGCCGCCGTGATTGTCCAAGTTGGGCCTGAGGATTTTGGTAAGGATGCACTCGATGGCGTACGCTTCCAGCGGGAGCTTGAACAGAAAGCCTATGCGGAGGGGTTTAAAACGGGCGCATATTTTGCCCCTGCCCAGCGGCTGGAGGATTTCATGCGTGGTAACGCTACCAAATCGTTTGGAGACGTAAAGCCCTCCTACAAGCCCGGCGTTCATCCCGCACGGCTGGATACGGTGCTGCCTTCCTATATTGCCACGGGTATCCGGGACGGAATTGCGGCGTTTTCCCGCCAGCTTGCAGGCTATCATTTGCCCGATGCAGTGCTCACAGCGGTGGAAAGCCGCACCAGCTCCCCGGTGCGTATCCTAAGGGATTTAAACGGGGAAGCGGAGGGCGCGCGCGGGCTGTTCCCGGTGGGGGAAGGCGCAGGTTACGCGGGGGGGATCGTCAGCGCCGCGGTGGACGGTATGCACGCCGCCGAGCGCGTTGCTTCTCGCTATAAGGCATTACAATAACATGAGCCGACGCTCACTCGTATAGATTATATATTGTGCATGAATTCTATCAAAATGGTTGTAGAATATCGTATAATGCAATCGTGGAGTAATAAAAAATGTATCTAATAAAGGCAACTGCTGTATGAAGCGTTTTTATGTTTTGCTAGGCAATTTCGGCAGCGGAAAAACTGAACTTGCGATCAACTTTGCAGTAAACGCTGCACAGCATTCGCATACGGTTTTAGCGGATCTCGACGTAATCAATCCCTATTTCCGTTCGGCGGAACGCAGGGAGGAACTGGCTTTGGCTAACGTAAAGCTCATTCATCCCGTATTCGCCTACTCCACCGTTGAGGTTCCGGCGCTTTCGCCGGAGGTTTACTCCATATTTACAGATCAGTACGATACCGTTGTAATTGATGCTGGCGGTGATCCTTCCGGTGCTACGGCGCTTGGACAGTACAAAAACAATTTCGACCGTTTGCCCGAAGGAGCGCTCAACGTGCTGCTGGTGGTAAACCCGTTCCGCCCGTTCTCTGCGACGCCGGAGCTGGTATTGGAACTGATGGAGCGCATAGAGGCCCGTGCGCGAATTCACATCACCGGGCTTGTCAACAACGCAAACCTTTCCACGGAAACGGAGGCGGAGCATCTTGTTGCAGGCTATGAACTTATAAAAGCGGTGTCGGAAGCTTCTAAAATACCCGTCGCCTACACAACGGGTACAAAAGACAATCTTGATAAGTTTCTTAGCTGGGTACAATTGCAGGACAAATCTTTACAATATATCGGAAAACCCATGCAGATCGAATTGTATATGCACAGGGATTGGGACCGGTTTACAAGGCTGGGCATTTAGCGTGCCCTAGCGGGAACAAGTCTAGACCAACGCGGGGAAAGGCGATGATAAGGATGGCGAAGGTAACGATCAATTTTGAGCGCTGCAAAGGCTGCGGATTGTGCGTACGCGCATGCCCCAAGCATATCATGCAGCTCTCTCCCACCAAGCTCAATGAAAAAGGCTATCATCCGGCCGAGATAACGGATATGGCGGCTTGTATCGCATGCGCGGCCTGCGCACGCACATGCCCCGATGTTGTCATCCAGGTGGAGAAATAGGAGGAGCTATGGCAAAGAAGCTGATGAAAGGTTGCGAAGCGATCGCGGAGGCCGCCATACAGGCGGGCTGCAAATTCTTTTTCGGGTACCCGATCACGCCGCAGAACGATATTCCGGAATATATGTCCATGCGCCTGCCCCAAGTGGAAGGCGGATGCTTTTTACAGGCGGAAAGCGAAGTGGCAGCCATCAACATGGTGTATGGCGCTTCCGGCGCTGGCGCGCGGGTGATGACCTCGTCGTCAAGCCCAGGCATCAGCCTGAAGATGGAGGGCATTTCCTACATCGCGGGCGCAGAGCTTCCGTGCGTGATCGTCAATATGATGCGCGGTGGTCCGGGCTTAGGATCTATCCAAGCTTCCCAGGGAGATTATTTTCAGGCCACAAAGGGCGGAGGCCATGGGGATTACCGCATGGTCGTGTATGCCCCCGCATCCGTGCAGGAGGCGATTGACGTCGTACAGCAGGCGTTTGACGTGGCGGATAAATACCGCATGCCGGTCATGGTGCTGGCCGACGGTATCATCGGCCAGATGATGGAGCCGGTGGAAATCCATACGGTTACACCAGCCCAATATGATAAAAGCTGGGCCACGACCGGCTACCGCCAGACAGAAGGCGGAAGGCCGCGGGCCATTGTCAATTCCCTCTACATCGAAGTTGAAGAGCTTGAGGAAATGAACATGCGCCTGCAGGCGCGCTATAAGGAAGTGGAACGTTGCTGCGCGCAGGTGGAGCTTTACAATACCGACGGTGCGGAGTATATCCTCTGTGCCTACGGCACGGTGGCGCGCATCTGTAAGTCCGCCATCGCGCTTCTTGCAAAAAAAGGCGTTAAAGTCGGCTTGGTACGCCCCATCACGCTCTGGCCGTTCCCGTCCGGGGCCGTACACGACGCCATCGCCCAGGCTTCGGTAAAGCAAGCGTTCTGCGTGGAAATGAGCGCAGGGCAGATGGTTGAGGACGTCCGCCTGGCCGTAAACGGAACAAAGAAAGTAGAAATGCTTGCATATCTTGGAAGCCGCGTTCCCACCGCGGAGGACGTCGCAAGCAAAGTACTGCAAATGGAGGGGGTATAGCGGTGGCAGTCGTATTTCAAAAGACTCCCGTTTTAACGGATACGGAAATGCACTATTGCCCGGGCTGCGGCCACGGCATTGTACACCGACTGATCGCGGAGGCGATTGAAGAACTGAAACTTCAGGAGAAGGCCGTGGGCGTAGCGCCCGTCGGCTGCTCGGTGTTCGCTTACAAATACTTTAATATCGATATGCAGGAAGCGGCGCATGGCCGCGCACCCGCCGTGGCGACCGGCATCAAACGCGTGCTTGGTCCGGACAGCTGCGTGTTCACCTACCAGGGCGACGGGGACCTTGCCTCCATCGGTGCTGCAGAGATCGTACACGCCGCGCACCGCGGGGAAAAGATCACCACCATATTCATCAACAACGCAATATATGGCATGACGGGCGGACAAATGGCCCCTACGACGCTGCTGGGCCAGCGTACCACGACCTCGCCCTACGGGCGGGACCAGGGGCACAGCGGAAACCCGCTGCGCGTATCCGAAATGCTTGCGACAATAGACGGCGCGGCTTATATCGAGCGTGTAGCGGTCAACTCCACCGTCAATATCCTGCGCGCCAAAAAGGCCATACGGAAGGCGTTTGAGACGCAGATGGCGGGAAAAGGCTTTTCCATGGTGGAGGTGCTGTCCACCTGCCCCACCAACTGGGGGAAATCCCCCGCGGAGTCCATGGACTGGCTGGAAAGCGCTATGATCCCGTACTACCCGCTTGGGGTTATGAAGGAGGTATAGCATGCTGGAGCAAAACCTTTTCGCAGGGTTCGGCGGGCAGGGCGTGCTGCTGATGGGGCAGCTACTCGCCTATGCCGGGATGCTCGAAGGCAAGCAGGTCACATGGCTGCCTGCCTACGGCCCGGAAATGCGCGGGGGTACCGCCAACTGCAGCGTCATCATATCGGATGAAGCCATCGGTTCGCCGGTGGTGAGCATGGCGACGTCCGTAATCGCACTCAATAGGCCTTCCCTGGATAAATTCGAAGGAAATGTGCAGCAGGGAGGGAAGCTGTTTATCAACAGCTCCATCATCGACAGGCCTGCGCGCCGGGAGGATGTGGAGGTTTACTACGTCCCCTGCAACGAGATTGCGGAGCGACTGGGCAACGCGCGCGTCGCCAACATGGTAATGCTCGGCGCGTATATTGAAAAGACGGGCAGCGTGGATATCGAAAACGTGCTGCTGGCGCTCAAGGAAAAGCTTGGCGCAAAGAAGGCAGATCTATTATCGCTCAACAGGGAAGCGCTAAAGGAAGGCGCAGAAGCCGTACGTTAAACCGATTTGAATATGGAACACAAAGGCAGCAGGGGAGACCCCTGCTGCCTTTACGTGTGGAAGAAGGGCATGCATACCTAATACGCGGTCGCTCATGCCCCTGCGGGAGTTATTTGGGAAGGGGTGTGGGTATACGTAGTTTCCCCACAGTAGAAAAAAAGCGCCGTCGCTTGAAGCGCCGATACCTTAAAAGCCTCAAGCAGATTTATTGATACTCAAAAGGCGGCAGGTTTTCCTGCCGCCTTTATCGTCAAAAAACTTCTGTATTACCGGAACGAGGAAGCGCGCCGGTTCCTGCCGCGCTGGCCGAAATGCCGCGTCTGCGACGAAGAGCGGGAGGAACTTGCGGCAGCAGGGGCGCCGTAGCTGGGCTGCTGTCCATAGGCCCTCGCCCTGCGTACAAAGTCCGCATCCGCGATATCGTCTTCAATCGCTGGGCCGGTGGGGATGATGACGGCCTTAAGGCTTCGCATCATTTGCTTTAATTGCTCCCGTTCGCGCGGGAATATGAGGGTGTAGGAAACACCCTGCTGCTCGGCCCTGCCGGTACGACCGATACGGTGGACGTACGAATCGCTGTCCATGGGAATATCGTAGTTGATCACCGCGTCGATGTGGTATACGTCGATACCACGGGAGGCAACGTCTGTGGCCACGAGGATGCGCAGCTCGCCGGTACGGTATTTGGCCATGACCTTATCGCGCTGGTTCTGCCGCATGTCTCCGTGCAGGGCGTCGGCGAGAAAGCCGTTCTTCTGAAGGCTTGTCGCTAGCCTGTCCGCCATGCGCTTGGTGTTAACGAATATCAGGGAAAGACCGAAATCCTCTTCCTTGAGCAGCTTTACAAGCGCCCCCTCCTTTGCACCAGTGCGGACTTCAGTATAATACTGCTTGACGGAGTCAACCGTTAGCGAGCTTTGCGCAATGGTTAACTGCTCAGCGTCCTTCTGGAAATTCCTTGCGATCTCCAAAACGCCCTTAGACATAGTGGCAGAAAACAGCGCTGTCTGGCGCTCGGTGGGTACGCTTTCCAAAATGCGTGTCAGGTCGGGGCGGAAGCCCATATCGAGCATCCGGTCCGCTTCGTCTAAGATCACGGTGCGTACATCGCTGAGCCTGATGGTCTTTCGGGCAATGTGGTCCAACAACCTGCCCGGCGTCGCGACGACGATCTG
>JAEZIE010000027.1 GCA_023416175.1 Bacillota bacterium | reverse complement strand
GATTACTATCGAGGTGCAATTCTGTTTTGCGAGGCCATGCAACCTGTTCGGCTGATGCCCATGCATTTTGGCCGCGCGTTCCGGCCCCCGGAAGCGTTCTTTCAGGAGATTGCCCCGCTTACAACATTGCTGTTGCCGCCTGCCGTGGATAAAAGTGTACTGTGTCCCATGTGCCGACAAGGAAAATAACAGATTGCATAGAAAAAGCGCCGGACCAGCGGCGCTTTTTATATCTTATTTTGTTTTATGTTTTAAAATCCCCGGATTCGGACTTCAACCACCCGGCCAATGATCTGTACATCCCCGCTTGCGATCACCATTGGATCGTAATTCGGGTTGGCGGGGTAGAGGATGAGCTGATTACGCACCCATTTGACATGGCGCAACACCACTTCATCATTGATGCGCACCACGGCGATCTGCCCGTTCTCCACGCGGGGCTGCAGGCGGACAAGTACGAGCGCGCCCTCCACGATATGCGCATCCGTCATACAATCCCCCTCAACCTCCATAAAGAAGAATTCGCCGTTCTGAATGTCGGAGGCGGGAACCGCAATTTGGTCCTGCACATTCTCCTCAGCCAATATGGGCAAGCCTGCATGAACGCGGCCAACGACCGGAAGCTGCACCATATTAAACTCAAATGACGAAGAAGGCGCACTGTCCCGGCCCAACAAATAATCCGTACTGACGCTAAAAAGATCCGCAAGACGTAAGAGCATTTCCTGCGGGAGGGAAGCCCTACCGTTTTCATATTTGCAGATAGCGGCCTTTTGCACGCCCAGGAAATTACCCAACATGTCCTGCGTATAGCCGTTTTGTACGCGCAAATCCTTAATACGGTTCATGGGATCACCTGCTTCTTTATAAATTGAACATGCAAGTTTTATACCTGAACCTATTGTATCCTATTTGGAAACCGGAATGCAAGCCATATTATCGCATCACATAGTAAATTTTTCTAAATTTATGCTTGACGGTTTCCATATTGGATACTATAATAAACATACGGTAACCAACGGGCGTTATAAGGAAACCACTTCGCAGAAAATTGCTCTTTTATATGAGGGTTTTTCGTACCGAAGGGATTTTATTATGAACATGCACGTTTTTTATTTCAAATAATGTTTCCATAATGGAAACCAGTTGAGGAGGATATTCTTATGGCCGGAATTCTTTTGTGCTTTGTTCTTCCCGGGATACTCATCGGGCTGTTGCTTGGTGAAAGCGTACATGCGGCAAAGAGAAAGGCACGCCTTTTGGAAAAAAAGCGCGCCCGTGAAAACCGTCGTCAGTTATATATCCATGATATGAGGAGTGAATCCTACTGCATGCTCCCGATAAAGCATGCGGCGTAGTTTACTTCATCGCCTTCGCGGCCAAGCTGTTATCCACCAGCTCTGCAAACGGCACCTTGGCTTTTAGCTCGCCCGCGGAGTCGATGATTGTGAGCATGCGCTCAAAATCCTTTTCCTCCATGGTGGGTACGTCTTTCCACGAGTCCGTCGTGCGATAGTTGTGCGCCACTGAGGTCAGCACCTCCATGCTTGCATCCGGGAAGAACGGCTGTATCGCCTTTGCAACCTCTTCATCGGTTGCTGCTATGACCCATTTTTGCGCCTTATAGATAGCGCGCAGGAAGCTTTCCACGAATGCGGGATCATCCTTCAACATTTGCTTGCTGACCATGTATGTGGTATACGGCACCTCGCCAGAGGCTTCGCCTACGCTCGCTACAATATGCCCCTTGCCTGCAAGCGCAAATGTGGAAGCGACGGGTTCAAAAAGCGTCACATAATCGCCCGTACCGCCTTCAAACGCACCGCCCATGAGGTTAAACTGAATGTTGTCTATTACGGTGACGTCCGTTCCCGGCGTTAAGCCATGCTCTTTGAGTACGTAGAGGAACGTCATCAGCGGCATGCCGCCTTTTCTGCCGCCGATAATGGTTTTGCCCTTAAGGCTTTCCCATTTGAAATCCTGCTCCTCTGTACGCCCAATCAGGAAAGAACCATCTCGTTTGGTCAGCTGTCCTACGATTACGGGATGGTCTTCTTTGCCTTCATTGTACACATACACGCCGGTCTCTGGCCCCATCAGTCCAATATCCGCCTGGCCGGAAAGCAGCGCCGTCATCGTTTTATCCGAGCCGCCCCCGGTGGTGATTTCGACTTCCAACCCTTCTTCAGCGAAGTATCCGTTGGCCGCGGCAACATATTGCGGTGCATAGAATACCGAGCGCGTCACCTCATTGAGGCGTACCTTCCTGATCTCCTGTTCCTTTGCGCAACCCGCAAAGAAGGCAAGGCAGATGATAGCGGTTAGCAACAGTAGAGCAACAAGCCTTTTCATGCAAAGCCACCTCCATATTCGTCGAACTTAGACTATGGATATGGTATGCCGCATGAACTTTTTTCGTGAGAAAGCAATCTCTCCCGCTCGATTATGCGTTCAGGAACAGCCGAGGCGCGCGCTTTTTAAGTTGGGCGCTCAATATGGACGCAAGCAGCAGTTTCAAAAGGTCAAGGGGCAGAAAAATGTAAATGAGATAAATTGCGCGGGACAGCGCAAGCGGTTTTGCAAGATAAACGGAGGAAATGAGCGCCATATATCCTACCCCGCAAAGCTGGACAAGCAGAATAACGCAAAATCCGCCCAACACGAACATCCATTTTTTCCCTTGATATAATGTCCGCGAGGCCACGATACTTAGAAGCGGCGCTGCGGCCACAAATGCAAGCAGGTATCCAAAGGTAGGGTCGAATATATAACCGATCCCGCCTCCGTTTGCAAACACGGGGATGCCGATCAGACCAATGAGCACATAAATGAGCTGAGAAAAAAACGCAGCAGAAGGCGGAAGCAGCAAACCCGCCAGATAAACAAACGCCGTCTGAAGAGTCATCGGCACAGGGTAAGGGGGAATGGGGAACTTGATAAATGCGCCCACCGCAGTCAATGCGGCAAACATGGCCGCAAACAGCATGGCTCGTAACGATAGTTTCATTGGGTTACCGCCTTATTGTTAACTATTATATTTTATAAGTTTACAATAAGGGATTGGATTTGACAAGGATTGTTTCATCTTTGCGTAATTTTATATGTTACAGTTTCTAAAATTTGCGGTAGAATAGAGAAGGATATGCGCTAACGCGCCAAAGAATTGCTGTAAGGAAGGTAAAGAAGTTGCTTCAGTTCCAACCCGTCCGTCTTTTGGATAAGGCCGTTATTGATCAGTATTTTAAGCCGCACGCATTTGAATGCTCTGAATTTACATTTACCAACTTAATTATTTGGGGTCAGGATGAAAAGATCCAATGGGCAGAGCAGGATGATGTGCTCTATATCCGGTTGCAGTTCGCCAAGAAACAGCATCCGTTCATGTTCCCGCCTATTCCAAAGGATTTTCAAACGGACTACAGCAAAGCGCTGGCGGCTGCGTTCGAATATTTTAGCGCAATTGGCGTTTCCCCACGTTTTCGTTCCGTAAACGGCGGATTTGTGGAGCTGTTCCAGAAGCATGCGCCCTTGTTTTCGCTCATACCCGATCGCAACACGTTTGATTATATTTACAGGGCGGAAGACCTGATTACCCTTAAGGGACGCAAATACCACGCCAAGCGCAACCATATTAACCAGTTTACCACGCAATATAGCTTTACCTATGAGCCGCTCACGTTGGACAGGACGAAGGAGTGCATGGAGCTTTACATGAGCTGGCTGCAGGACAAGGATATCAACGAGCCCGGCATACTGGGTGAAATGAAAGCAATTTCTTTCCTGCTGCCTAACATGGACGCCCTCCATGTAAAAGGCGGTTGTATTTACGTGGCGGGCAAGCTTGTCGCGTTCTCCCTAGGAGAACAAGTCAAAGAAGATATGGCCGTTATCCATATCGAAAAGGCGGACGCGTCCTATGCCGGCCTCTATGCTGTCATCAACCAGCAGTTTGCCGAGCACGCGTGGAGCGATATGACGTATCTCAACCGCGAAGAGGATATGGGCATCCCCGGGATGAGAAAAGCAAAGTTATCCTACCAACCCGTAAAACTGATTGATAAATACGATGCCGTACTAAGGCCGTAAACGCTTGTGTCCGGGGTGTGAAGCGAGCGCAACATTTTGGGTTGTTTCGTTTTACCGGCATCATAAAGCCCTTGACGCATAATTTCATATGCTATACACTTAGTCTGCAAACATATGTAAAGGAAGGTAAGCAGAATGCCGCAGGAAGCCGCCAACTTTTTTCAGAACCCTACATTACTAATGATCGTACTCGTGGTCGTCATGTTCGCCGTTATGATCATTCCGCAGCGCAGGCGCGATAAAAAGGTCAAAGACATGCTTAGTGCCTTGAAGCCGGGTGACCGCGTACGTACAATCGGCGGTATCTATGGTACCATCGGCTCCATCAAGGATGACGTTGTTACGTTAATCGTTGGGCCGGACAAGGTTCGCCTTGTGTTCGCCCGTGGTGCGATCTCTACAGTTGAAAATGTGGCGGCAGAAAACACCATGGCCGAAGAAGTCAAGGAAATCAAATAAAATTTTGACCGTCTAACATACCGGCAGCCATTTGCCGGTATGTTTTTTTTTTTATGCGCATAGGTATTGCCATAGGAGATGAGGGGGAATACCATATGAGGACGAAGCGTAGGAAAAAACAGCCGGAAAAACGCAACGGGACGCTTTTAAGGGTCGTGAAAGCGTCGCTTCTGGGGTGCATCGTCACCATTATCGCCATACTGTTTTTTGCGTTGCTTCTGAAAATTGAGCTTTTGGGCGAAGATTCTATACCCATCATTACCAGCGTCATCAAAGCTCTGTGCGCCGCCTTTGCGGGTCTTTTAGCTGCACGCGGATGTGAAGGGCGAGGATGGGTCTGGGGCGGTATCGGAGGCGCAGTTTACGTGCTGATTTCCTTTATTGCGTTTTCTCTTGTTGAGAAAACAATGGCGTTTACACTCGGCCTTTTGGCCGACATGCTGATGGGATTTGTCGCCGGCATTGCGGGAAGCCTGATTTTACAGTTGAGAAGACCCGCATAGGACTTTCGCTTGTCAAGTACGTCCCAAAAGCGTATAATAACACAAGTTGTCAGAGAAGAGTTCAGGCGGCAGAGCCGGGGAGTGAGCTCGCAGCAGCCCAATACCACCTGTTGAACGCAGGACAGGCGGGGAAGGCTTAGCAAAAGGGCGCGCGCTCCGGTATGAGTCACCTATTAAAAAGGAGAGTTATATTTGGCTTCAAAACTAAAGATTATTCCGTTGGGCGGCGTGACCGAGATCGGCAAAAACATGACCGTACTTGAATACGGGAAGGATATTGTCGTGATCGATTGCGGGCTGATTTTCCCCGACGAAGAAATGCTGGGCATTGATCTCGTGATCCCCGACATGACATACCTGGAAAAAAACGCAGACAAGCTGCGCGGCTTTTTGATTACCCACGGGCATGAGGATCATATCGGCGCGTTGCCGTTTGCACTCCAAAAGTTTCCGGAAGTCCCCGTTTACGGCACAAAACTGACCATTGCCCTCATTGAACATAAGCTAGAAGAACACAAACTCGGCAAAGAAATGCTCCGCTGCGTAAGTCCGGGTGATACTTTAAAACTGGGCTGCTTCAACATCGAGTTTATTAAGACATGCCACTCCATTGCAGGCGCCGTTGCGCTTGCGGTCACAACGCCGATCGGTACCGTTATCCATACCGGAGACTTTAAGGTGGACTATACGCCCATCGACGGCGAGCCCATGAATATCGCGCGGTTCGCGCATTACGGCTCCAAGGGCGTGCTTGCGCTGATGTCAGACAGCACAAATGTTGAGCGCCCCGGCCATACGCAATCCGAGCGTGAAATTGGGAAAACATTCGAGCACTACTTTGATACGGCGGAGGGTCGTGTCATAGTGGCCTCCTTTGCCTCCAATATTTACCGCATCCAGCAGGTGGCGGATGTCGCAATCGCGCATGGGCGCGTGATCTGCTTCCAGGGGCGCAGCATGGTCAATATTGCACAGACTGCAATTGAATTGGGGTATCTCAACATCCCCCAAGAAAGTATCGTCGATATTGAAAAGCTGCGCAAATACCGCGACGATCAGGTTTGCGTCATCACCACCGGCAGCCAGGGTGAACCAATGAGCGGGCTGTTCCGCATGGCCAACTCCTCACACAAGCTTAACATCGGCAAAGGCGATACCGTTATCATTTCCGCTTCCGCCATCCCCGGAAACGAGCGTGGCGTATCCCGTGTGATCAATCAGCTGTTCCAAAGGGGCGCAATGGTGGTCTATGACCAGATGGCGGACGTCCACGTCTCCGGCCACGCCTGCCGCGAAGAGCTCAGACTGATGCTCAACCTTACCAAGCCCAAGTACTTTATCCCGGTACATGGGGAGTACCGACACCTTTACATGCATGGCCAGCTTGCCCAAGAGATGGGTTTGGAAGCCGACCATGTCTTCATGACGGATGTCGGGGATGTTGTGGAGCTAACGGTCAACGCGGGCAAAATCAATGGCAGTGTGCCTGCTGGCAGCGTTATGATAGACGGCCTTGGCGTAGGCGATATTGGAAACGTGGTGCTAAAGGACCGCCGCCTGTTGTCACAGGACGGGCTTGTTGCTATCGTCATAGCACTGCAGAAAAAGACCGGGAAGCTCCTCGCCGGGCCGGAGCTCATTTCCCGCGGGTTTGTGTATGTACGAGAGTCGGAGGATCTTATCAACGAAGCTTGCGATCTGATACGCCCGCAGGCCGCGTTATTTGAACAGCATCATCAATCCGACTGGGCGAACATCAAAAACGGTATGCGCAATACCCTCCGCGAATACCTGTATAACAAAACAAAGCGCAATCCGGTGATATTGCCCATCATCGTGGAAATTCCATAGAAGAACTCCAAAGCGCTGCATCTGCAGCGCTTTATTCTTAGCATCGTAAAGGAGACATCAAGTAATGGCGATTAACGAAGCCACGAAGGCGCTTGCATCGGCACTTCGCCAGAGCGAAGAATATCTTGCATACATTAATGCGCGGGAAAAGGCCATGCAAAACGACAGCATCCGCGGATTCTATAAGGAGTATAAGAGACTCCAGATGCAGGCGCAAGCGGATACCATGGCAGGGAGGCAATCTCCCCAAACGCTGCAGCAATTGCAGCATGTCGGTGAACTTCTGCAGTTTGATCCGGATGCCGCAGAATTCCTGCTGGCCGAATACCGGCTAAATAGCCTCTTGGGAAGTGTATACAAGCAGCTGGCGGAAGCTGTGGAAGCCGATCTGAGCATGTTCGAAGGATAAGTCCTCAAGTCCGCTTTATTGCACGCGCCCGATGCAATGATATAATTCCCGCAATCGGCTATTATACGGCTTATTCTTATGCGCGCGCGATTTTCGCCTGCTACCCAAAAGCACATGCGTGGATTATACCACATCCGCTTCGCTTCTATGGTATAATAGCCGCAAGCGGCTATTATACTGCTTATTCTTATGCGCGTGCGATTTTCGCCTACGGCGAACGCACAGGCGCGGTTTATACCATACCCGCTTCGCTTCTATGGTATAATGAAAGAAAGGCAACGCGATATGCAACAACGGAGGAAGCTTATGCCTGAACAGCGACGTTCTAACAGGCCGTCACCGGCCTTAAAAAAAACATGGCGAATTTTAC
>JAEZIE010000269.1 GCA_023416175.1 Bacillota bacterium | reverse complement strand
GAATTACCCTGTGCCTGTCGTCAGGCAACGCGGCAATTCTTTCAGTAGCTTCCTGCTTCAAGTCGTAAAGCCTATCAACTTCCGCGTCTATCTGCTTTTCCAGTTCCCATATGCGGCCAGTCATGGCATTCAGTCTATCATCGCCGTTTCCTCCACGCGGCATATCGGACAATACCGTTGTTATGCTTTCCCGCTTAGATTTAAGCCGTTCCACCTGTTCCAACAGATTGTCTATGCGCATGTCCGCAAATCGGATCTGCCGTAGCTTTTCTTTTGTCGTCATATTGCCCCCTGTTACAGCCGACCGTATTTTAAGCGGTAAAATATCTTCATCGGGTCAACCTCTCCGCAAAGTTGCTTTACCCACCGGCCTTTGAAGAACACTTCCAGTTCAGCCAACCTACACACCGCCGCATTATACTTGCGCTCCTGCTCGAGCGTCCTTTTATCTTTCAGCCGCGCCTCGACCTTCTTCGCCGCTTTCCAATCTGCAACCGCCTGCTTGATTATGCCGTTGCGCAGGTCGATGAAGTTTTGATCGACGCTGACATAGTTGTTTGATGTCATACGATACCCCCAATCATGCGTTATACGGCGTTGTTACTCCACAGCCGCGGCACTGTATGCAGCCAGCCTCTCTGTACGTTGCCTGTCCTCCACAGAATGGGCATTCTTTAAGTTCTAGCTTCATGGTGCGCTCCTTTCCGGTGTGCGGCGGTTCCATGTTGTAGTTGCTTCTTCTTCCGTTTCGCCTGATATTGACGCCGTGCATACCGTGCATTCTATAAACGCCCCGCCCGGGTAATCCGGCATGAAGGTTGCAATATAGTGCGCGTGCGGCTCTATCACCATTAACGAAGCATCACAACCGCAAAACGGACACGGCTTAAGCTCTGTCATACTCATTGGCGTACCTCAATCGAGAAGCCTTCCTCTAGCGACCACCAATTTGCGCCAACAACCTGGAACGCCAGCGCAGACAGATCAATCTCACGATTGTCTGATTCGTACTCGTCGGAAGCGCTTTGTATTTCTTCTCCCGTAAACCCAGCAGCAAGAAGCGCATTAACCGTATCGTCCGTTCGCTCCGTCAGAACATACTCCACTTCCCCGGAAGCAACCGACCAATCCGACACCTTCAAAGCGTTAAGAACATCGAGCTTGTTGTTCATGCGATACCTCCTGTTCGTTTTCATTATTTTGCTGCGCCTCCTGCCCGCTGGCTCCGCGCCATTCGAATTTGTCACCGTCACATACGGTTCCTTCTTCTGCGCCGTTTCCGAGGTTCAGTGACATCATGCAATGCGTCAATCTTCCGCAGACTTCGCACAAACCACTTTTATGTGCTTCAACAATATCCGCTACTGCTGCATCCCGCTCCCGGCGCACTTGCTCCAGTTCGGCGCGTAGCTGCTTGATTTGGTACGCGGCTTCTTCTGCGCCTGTTTGTGCTTCTCCGGCAAGGTAATCAGCTGATTCAATCTCGGCGCGAAGGCATTTTATTTCGCCCGCCTGTTTCTCGCATTGCTCAATGTAAAACAACCCGCGTTCCGCCGCATCATCCCGCTCTTTAATCAGCCTTAAGTTTTCATCATCCATGCGTTGCGCTGACTGCTGCATGCTCTCCAGTAGTTCATGAAGGCGGGCGTTTTCGCGTATAGCCTCTCCAAGCTTGTATTGCGATACAAGGTATTCCTCAACGCCCTTCTTGCCTTTGCGCCATTCGGAGATTTCACGCGCTTCCTCCGGTGTAAGGCCGGTGTCCTCGTAGGCGGCAAGGCGGTCAATAGCCTCGCCTTGTACTACGTGGCGTGACTTTCCTTCAACGTATCTAGTGACTTCGCTATAGGCGGTTCCATCTTCCGAATAATAGCCAAACTGCTCGTTGCGCTTTGTCAACCTATCCATACGGCTCATTCTCCTTTCTGTTCTTCCGGCGCAGCGGGCTTGTTGGTGTAGGCAAGCCATGTTTTGCCGTAATCCCTGAAATCGTAATCCAACACCTCAAGGCGCACGCAATTATACATTCGGTGCACTCTGGCCCAGCCGCGGTTGTGCTTATTCGTATCATTGTCGAGCCATACCCAGTTAGTGCCGTCCATCTGCCGCAGTTCTTCCAGCGTCAGCGGACGCGCCTCTTTCAGCGCCGCAAGCTCTGCCTCCTGCTGCTCGATCAGGGCGGCAGCATCGTTAAGCTGTTCGGCGGCAAAGATAAATTCCGTTTCCTTTGCCAGCCACTTGAGCGCCTTTACAATTTCGCTTGTGCGGTTATCCATCCTGTTTGCCCTCCACGGCCTGCACGGCATCATTCCAATCAACCTTCCGGCCGCAGTTATGGCATGTATCAGGCTTTACCATATGCCTGCCAGCGTCGCACCACTCTCTGCCATAGTCGGATTGACACAAGACCGCATGGCAATATCCGCAGCGGAACTTTTTCGTAAAATAATCCTCATGGTCATGGGTTGTATAAATCGGCTTCATTCCGCCTCTCCTCTCCCGGCCTGCGGGCCGCGCCAGTCGAACCTGCTCTCAATTTCGCAACATCCGAAACAAGGTGATGACGTGTCAATTTCACCTCCAACTAAAACCGCTCTACCTTCGTGCGTACACGCTGCGCACGGCATTACTTTTTGGCGGTATGCAATACGCTCCATATCCGCCACCGCCGCCTGCTCACTGCGCTGGGCCTCGGCGAGTTTGGCCTCTGTAGCATTCAGCTTTTCAAGCAGTTTTGCGCACTGCGTCTGCTCAAAATCGTTCAAGTGGTCATAGGCGGCAAGTAAATCTCCAACATCCGCGATGTAAACGCCGGTACTTACCCACCACGGGTCATGTTTAACTCGCGCTTTTGCTCTTTCGTGTAGCTCCCTGATTTCACGCAATCGGTTATCCTGCATGGCTTACCTCCCAAATACCAGTCTGCCTATAAAGCGCGGAACCCTGACTTTAATCCGCAAAGGGTGGAAGTAAAACACGTACGTTTCGCGGCCATCAATAACCGCCTGTTTGTCGCTTGCGTAGCAAATAATTTTGCTTATCATTCTGTCCTCAAACTTTCTGCGGCTGTGCCGCTCATGCCCTGTAATCTTCGAACCGTTCGCATGATCGCCAAATGCGTTTGTTATTTACCCACCGCTGCAAATCCTTGATTTCTTTCTTTGCGTGCGGCTTATCGTAAATCATCACATACGGATCAAAGCCAAGTTCGCGTAGGTGGTAGATGCGGTAAAGGTTTTCCTCCATCGTGGTATCAAAATTCACGAGCACATAAACCCTTGTAAGCCGCTCGTCGAGTTTTCGATGCGGTTTGTATATAGAAAGCCCCTTCAACACAGCTTCGCTCTGCGGCATCAAGTCCCACGCAAAATGAATCATTTTTGTTTTCACGGCATTTAGTGCGAGTATGTTTTCATCGGTCAACATGCGAGCATCAACACCTTGTGTGAAATCAACCCATGCGCCGGTATGCGAAAGCTGTTTCAACAGCTTCATGTGATCGCGACAAGCGAGCGTGTTTGGGTCTAACAGTTTGATTTCTTTTTGACCGTTCCACCACTCTGACACTTCTGCAACCTGGACCGATTTTCGCCCCTCCTTCTCTGCCACAATGCAAAACTTGCAACCGCGCGGACATCCGCGAGTGAGAAATCCATAGGCCGATTTTTCGCCGTAAAGCGAGTAGTCAGGGCAAGCGTGTTCTATTTCTGCGGGTAACGTTCCTTTTAGCGTGTAGCCTGTGCCTTGGTACTCTACGCGGTCAGCGCGCGGCGTGAAGCTGAGATCGGCGGAATATGTGCGGTCGAACACTTTTGAAACATATACGACATCGTATTGCGCTGCTGGAATATAATCACCGCGCAACCCATCGAATATCAGTTTCCCGCTTTTAAGTTTCCTCTGCACGCCGATTCCAAGCGAAACAGCATCGCCTTGCGCCTTATGCCATGCGCTTATTTTCATTAATGCGAGGTTCGGGAAATTGTGTCCGTCTACGTCAATTAGCCCGATATTCAACCCGCTCATGCCCTTCCTCCATCGCGGCTGTCCACCGTCTTACCCCACGGTGTCCAGTCGGCTGTTTCGAGTGCGTTTATCTCCTGTTCGAAATCTGATAGAAACGCCTTTGCTCGTTCGATCAGGTGGCCGTAGTCCTGCTCTGCCAGGGTTTCAGCGACTAGGTCGGCGGCTTGTTGAACTTTGCCAGCCGTTCTGTACACCCAATCAACCAAAGCCACAGCCGCCTCTGCGATCTCTTTCCGGACGGCCTCGTACTCCGCCACATACGCTGCCCGCACAGTCTCAGGTAGTGCATCCGCTTTTACCTTCCTTGCCAGCGCCGCCTGCAATTTTTCAATCTCTCCCACGCTGCACGCCTCCCAAATTGAGATACCACTCAATCGTCCTAATAGCCGCTTCCCATCCGTGGGCAACGGATGCGCTGTATCCCTCCGCCGCCAACTTCTCCAGCCACCATGACTGTTCGGCGCTCAATCGTCCGTTGTCGGCTTTCAACTCAATCCACAACCCCGCATACTCGCCCCGCGGACAGGGGAGGAATAGATCCGGCACGCCCGCTTTCACTCCGGCGGCTTTCAGGTGGCGACCTTCCACTGCGTCACGCGCTCCGCCATTTGGAATGTGGAATAATAAGGCAAGTTCCGGGTGCGTGGATCGTATGCTCGGTTGTTGGCTCCATTTGATTAATGCCGCTTGATGCTGAAATTCTGTCACGCCATCCTCCTTTTCGTCCCTGCCAGCCGGTTTAATATCATGCTTGCTTGTCCTTTCGTCAGCGCGTCTGCCTCAAATCCCGGACAGCGGCGACGGATAATGTTTAGTTGCGCCTCGGATGCCTCTGCATGCCCCCACCTCTTGACCGCTCTTAAATCCCACAAGGGACGCGCGTCTGCGGCATTAGCTTCGAGCCACGCATATGCCATGTCGAAAGCGTCTTGCATGGCGACCTCCCCGCCCGCGGCTGTCTTTGTCCGCCCGAGCGCATCCGGCGCCGGAATAACCATGCGGCGATCTGGTAAAGAGAGGGTAAACGAACCATCAGGGTGCCGGAACCAATTAACTTCGTGAGTGTGATATTTTTGTTCCTTCGCCCACAGGTTCACTATCTCAACGTTGCGAATCCAGCTTTCCGGGCAATCAGATGCCGCGGCCGCCAGTGTGGGCAACTCAAACAGCATGCCTTGCACTTCATCCCGCTTCATTGCGGGCACTGCATCCATATCCACGCCCAGCAGTGTCGGCGCCGTACAGAGCGAGGCACGCCCGGTCACGCCGACGCAGTCAATAAGGTTAAGCCTTTCCTTGCCCGGATGTAGACGCAGCCCGCGACCGACCATTTGCGTATACAAGGCATCCGATTGCGTTGGGCGGGCAATGATAATCGTCTCGACCAGCGGAAGATCCGTGCCCTCGGTGAATACCATGCAGTTGACGATACAGGGTATACGCCCCTCTGTGAACGCCCGCACGATCGCCGCCCTATCTTTCGTTTCGCCCGTCACAACCACGGCGCCCGGTATCCGGGCCGCAATTTCGCCAGCCTGCGCCACCGATACGGCAAATATCAATGTAGGCCCAACCGCCAGCGCGCGGTAGGTTTCCGCTATTGCGTCTGCCGTACCATCCATTGCCTGTTCCAATTCGCCCGGAGCATAGTCGCCCATGCGGGTATGTACGCGGGAGAGATCAAAACCGATGTTCACGCGCCGTGCGTAAATGTCTGATAAAAACCCGTCGCGAATGCCGCGGCGTAAGTCGTACTGGTAGATGATGCGCGAGAACGTGCGGTCGAGACGTACCTTGTCGCCCCTGTTTGGCGTCGCGGTGAAGCCAAGGTGTAGGCGTGGATTGAAGTGGGCGTATATGCGCTGGTAGACGTCCGCGGCGGCGTGGTGTGCCTCGTCGGTGATTATTACGTCAAAGTCAGCGGGATGGTAGTTGTCCAACCGCCGCACTAAGCTCTGTACCGACGCGCTCACAACTTCCGCCGTATGCGGCGCACGCTCTGACGCCATTTCAACGCCGGTAAGGCAATCGAAGTATTTCAGCGGCTGCCGCACCAGTTCTTCGCGGTGAGAGAGAATTAGCATGCGTCCACGCCTTGGGATGCGAGAGAACGTAACTGTTTTTCCCGCAGCCGTCGCCATTTGAACGAGGTACACCCCGGCCTCCGGTATGGCCTCTATGCATTCTTTTTGGTAGTATCTAAGTTCCATTTGTTCCTCCGTGGTAACAGTGGTAACAGTGTGGTAACATAGGTGTGTTACCGCTAAAACGCCCTATTTATCTGGCTTTGGTGGCTGCGGTAACAGGGTAACAGCGTTTTTGTAATTTCTTACGCGCGCGAGTGTGTGCTGGCAATATCTGGGGGTATATATGCATCGCCTATAGGGGTGTATATGTTTTTTGTGTTACTCTGTTACCGTACCCGCAAACGCCCACGCCGTCTGGGTTTAAGCGGTAACAGGGGTGTGTTACCGCGTGTTACCGCGCGCCCTAAAATGGTACTTCGTCAGACGGTATCCGCATGGCCACGCACGCCGCCTTCACGCCGCCAAGGCTCTTTAACACTGTAAATCCCGGCCTGTGTGGCGAGCATTGCAGTAGCTCCTTGTCCCTCAACCAACTCAAAAGGCCAGCGGATGAATACCCCGCATCTTCAACGGCCTTCACGAAAACCGTCCGCACGACGTACGCCGTATCTGTTTCCAATATGCCGCAATTCTCTGTTCCGTCGCGCCCACCGCGCAGCTTATTGACGTTTTGCACAACCCAATCACACATAAATGAGTAAGCGCGCTCATTGACGTCAACAGCAGCGTTTGTTTGCAGGAAGGATGCTATTTGCTCCACCGTGAGCGGGGTATCGCCGATAATCCATTCTGCCGCAAGCGCATCTGCCGCAACGATCAGGGCCGCAGACATTGCTTGTTTGTCCGTGGTGTCACTTGCCGATAGAGCGCGGAACGCTTCTTTGTACAGATTTGCTGGCTTGTCGCCCGCGTCGCGCAACCGATCAACAAACTCGCGACCGGCATGTCCGAAATTTCGCCGCAGCGCATTTGAGGTGGCGTTTCCATCGCGTACGACCAGTTCAGAGTTGCACTCGATTTCAATTACGCGGTTCTTCGCACCCGCGCCCGCCGAATCTCCCGTCAGCGGCGTTTCGCCGCATGTGATAATGCAGTTGCCCCATGTTGGCGTTTTCTGCACGCCCCCAGACTTGTTCCCGCGCGTGCGCCCAACGCCCTCCGCAAGCTGATAAACATTGAATTTTGTGCGCCCTTTTTCGTCCCTCGCCAATTGCATTTCGTCAACGATCAGTGGTAGCGAGTTCAAAAAAGCGGCAAAAAGTTCGTGTCCCACAACCGTACTATTGAACGTTTGGCAGTAGCGGCCGCGTTCCGGGTCAGCCCATACGCTGGCGGCCGCCATGAGCGCAACGGTCTTTCCTAAGCTGCTCTTTGTGCCCCATAAGTGAACAAAGAACGGGAGGGCACCAAGCGGCTGCACTAAGACGGACGCAAACGCCGCGGCGACAATAATGTGCGCTGTTACGCTATCGGAACGCACCCGGCGAATGGTTTCAAGCCATTTTTGCCGGTCGCCCTCCGCGCGCACAGACCGGAATATGGTGCGAAAGTTTGCGTCTCCATCAAAGACCAATCCGTCAACGTATGGACTAAAGCCCTCGCCGTCGATATATCCTAAACGCCCCACGCTCGGCACCTCCTCTAAAAACTCGTAGTTGTAGTGCTCTACATCGTGCAGATACGCCACAAGTGCCTTTGCGCTTTCAGAAGTAACAGCAACCCCATTGTCAGCCAGGGCAATAATGCCGTTTGCAGACGCAAGCGTGCGTTTGTCCGCAATCAGCCTCCGCCAACCTCGTCCCTTGCGGTATGCCAGTTCCAACTTTTCAATCCCGGTATCAACGTTCACCAGCCTACGCACCGGCATGATTGGATGCACGCACGCTATCTGCGCCCCAAAGTCGCTTTCGCGCGTTACGCCCAAGTCGTCGGCTTTCCAGTCGCCCGTATCTAGTTCAAGCGGCTGATTGTCAAACTGGCTGACGTTTGCCGTATAAATACGCGCGCCACGCTTTGACTTGCGATACTCTTTCCACATGCCCATGACCGTGCGGAATCCGATGGCGTCTCCAGCAGCCTTTAGGTTTGCCAACGCTTGTGCCTGTTCAAAAGGATCCTTAATGTCATAGATGCGCGCATACGGCTCTGCGGACATCAAATACGTTTTTGTGATCTCCGGTTCATTGCTCATGCGCTAACCTCTCAAATAATTCATCCAACAACCCCTCAAGGTGAGGAAGTTCCAGCGCAGCACCTGCCCATTCATCGGAATACGGAACGCCGTCTGCTATTATGGCCACAAGCTCAAGCCGCCGAACGCGCGCTGACCGGTACGCCTCTTTGTCGCGCGCTACCCGTCGCTCCTTCTCCCTTCGTGCGGCCTGGGCTTGTCTGCACCGCTCTTTTCCGCGGTAATCCGCCTCTGGTGCGTCCATGCGCCCAATCTCCATTACACGCCGCGCCGCTTCCTGATTTCCAACGCCGTCCATGCGCGCCACAAACGTCACTGCGTCGCCGCCCGCACCGCAAGAGAAGCAATAATAACCGTCTCGGTAAACGCGGCACGATGGATGCTTGTCGGTGTGGAACGGACAAACGATAAGCCCGCGGACAGGTTGGAGGCCGTAAGCCTCCAGCACCCTGTCCATTGGCACAGCCGCCTTGATTGCGGCATAATCAACTAGAACGGGCATTCGCCAATATTGACCGGCGCCGCAGTAGTGGCTGCTGCAGACGCTTTTTCGCGCTTGATGTCGGGCACTTTGAAGTCGCCCTGACGAATAGCGTTGACGGAGCGGATTTGCTGGAGTTTTGTGGTGGTTCTTAAAACGCCGTTCTGGTCCGTAAATTCCTCCTGCCCGAACACGCCGCCGAACAGTTTTCCGATGAGCGTCTTTTCATCAAAGTTAAAGGCAAAGCCGGGATTGCTTTCCTCGATAGCCGTAATCATGCCCTTGAAGAAGGGATTTGCCTTACCGTCCTTGCCCTCAACCATCTGACGGTAAACGGCCGGCCATTTTGCATCGGATCCATATTGCTGACGCGCTTTGAATGCGTCGTTATAGAAACCTTCCTCCGGCCCCTCTGCAATATCAAACGCCAGTGCCAGCTGCCAATAACCGGAGTTGGTTTCCTCTTTGGCGTTTTTGATGCGACAGATATATCCGCCCGTGGGCAGCTGCCGGCTTCCTCCTGTGCCGCTATAGGCGGCAGCTTCGTTATATCCTTCAGGCTTTTTCATTCTTCTTTACCTCCAACCCGTAATAATTTCTTATGGCCGTGTCCACGGCTTTGAGATCGTTGTCGATTTCAATGGTGTCGAACATGCCCATCGGGGATTTTGCAACGTCATATCCCGCGGATTGCGTGATAAAAACGTGCTTTGACTGATCGCCCACGGCGCGCAGAACAATCGTAAACAGGCCCTCAAGGCATACTTTTTCATCCAGCAGCTTGCCGATGGTTTTAGGCTTGATGTCGCCAAACTCGTTCTTGTCCTCATGCATCAGCACATAGACAATTTTTTCTTCCGGAAGGTCGGTGACGATGTATCGGACAAGGTTATAGAACTTGTCCGCCATGTCGTTGTAAAGGCCAAACACGGCGTTGCCCTTGCCGGTATTCGAATGCTCCACCATGAAGTGATCGGTTATCAGGTAGCCCGCATCATCAATCACAATGGAATGAACTTTTGCGCCTGCCAACATAGCAGTTATTTGCGCATAATCCGTCGTCTTAACGGTCTTATGCTGATTACGGAACGGCAGCGGCTTGCCGAGTACATTTACAATGCCGACCTCCCCCGGCGCAAACCCTCTCATAGATGCGCTTTTCCCGGCCCCGCTTTTGCCTATCACTAATACCGGAATTGCCATTATCCAACCCTCGCTTTCTCGGTTTTCTCCAACTCTGCACCCGGCAGAACGCGCCCCGCCTTGATTGCCGCTTTGACCGCGGTTTTATTGATGGTCGGCTCCTTGAACGAAAGCAAGTCGTCAGCCTCCTTGTGCGCCCAGGTGATGAATACGGCCTCGTCATCTATTGCAACCCTTTCGCCCTTCGTGAACTTGATACGGACCTTGGCGGTCTCGAATTTGTCTTTCCCGAGTACCTTCATCTGACGGTAAAGGTAATCCTCCATAGAATCCGCGCGGTTCTCTTTTGCTTTCCGACGGGCAGTGAGAGTTTCTTCCTCCTGCTTGATCGCATCCGCTTCCGCGCGTTGTTCCTTGATGATGCACCCTATGGCCTCCGCCTTTTCATCGAAAGCGCCCTCCAACGCCTCCAATGTGTCCGCCATCGCTTCTTCGGGGATCTCCCCGGCTTCAACCGCAGCCATAAACGCGCGGTAGGTTTCAGAAATTTCGTACAGTTTCAAACTGCATTCCTCCTTTCTTTATTGGGCTCACTCCTTGCAGCAATAGCGCGAGGAAATATGTTGTTAACCCTGAACTTCTCAATCATGAGCGGAGTGAGGTTGTCCACCACAACGACAATCGTTCCGTAAACCTCGCGGCCATCGATAATGCGGTTTGCGTCCTCTCCGCGCGATTTTGCAGCATGCCCGCCGGTGTAAACCAGCAACTCTTTGCCGCGATAACCTTGGCAATAGATGTCCGGAAAGCCGCCAACGGAAGCGGAGATTTGCGCCTCGTTCATGGTTCGCTGCGTTCCGACGATCTGCCCGGGCTTAAACATCAAGCACCTCATTCCACTACCTCCTTGAACAGATTTGATACTTCCTCGGTGACTTCCTGTAAGGCCCGTACAGCCTCGCTCGGAGTGAGGTCGCGGGATTGGATTACCTGTCGCTGTAAACGCCTGAGATAGGCGGTAGCGGCCTGTCCGATGGTTCTGTGATAGGTTTGATCGCGCAGTTCTGTGACGGGCGCGCCGGTTTCTTTGTCCGTGCGCTCGACCTGTCGCGCCAAGGTGTAGCCGGTCGGGTCGGCGTCGATTTTCCACTCGCGGTCGAGGCGTATCATGTGACCCCTCCCTTCGGGCAATCCGGCTCCGCATAACCCACCAAAACAACGTAATCGCTGTTTTCAATAACGCAATGACGGGTGTTCCTGCTGGGATGAGTGATGTTCGTAAATCCAACGGCTCTGTGCTTCCATTGATCGATGATGGTGCGGTAATCCTGCGTTACAAGTAAAACGTCACCCAGATCATACCTTCCATCAAACTGCTTTGTTGGCACCACAACCCTTACATACTCCCCTGCCACGGCCTCGCGGCTTTCTTCGTGCACGCCCGCGCCCGCGCCGCCCTCAACTATCACAAGATAGTCATATGCGTCTCTCGGCCATGCGCTTTTGTCTTTGCGCTTATCAACCGATACCTTATATCCAGCCTCAGCGAGCGCAGCACACACGTATGCGCGGTGATCTCCACGGTTTATTTTTAATTCACAGAGCTTCGTAACGGCGGTCATTGACATTCCCCCTCCTTCGCGCTAAAATTGTCTTGATAAGTTACCTCTTGCCGTTCCGCTGTTGGCGCAGTGGGCGGCATTTTTACACCCTCCATCCATACCAGTACCTTCTTGTAAGCATCTGCCAGACCAAGGTTGTATCCGCTTTCAAATGCGGCGGCTGCGAGTGCGGGCGGGTGATGTATGCCCATTTCCTTGCACCACGCGAGATATGCGTCAGATATTGCGGTCATGTGGGCTCCTTTCCGAGTTCCCTCTCCATCCTGCGCCACTTAGCGCGGTTGTTCTTGTCGGTGCGGTGGTTCCAAAGCCAGCGGAGGCGGTCAATGTACCATTTCAGCATCTATTTGCTCCTTTCATTTGTTTGCTTCATAGAATGCCTGTGCGAAACCTGGCGGAGTGATGGCGCGAAATGCCGCATCGTTTTCGCATGGGATACCTTGGAGCTGCGGGATTAAGTCTTGAGCCGATTTATGTAAGAATGCGAAATTTGGCTTCCCTCGTCCGGGACGGGTATACAGTGGCAACTTCGGAACATCCTCCCATTTTGTGAAAAGCTTGCCCGGCTGATTGAAGCGGCCCCAGATGTCTGTGCATTTCGTCCACGGATCTCCGTATTCCCACGGCTGAAAATTGAGCGCCGGATTTTTCATGTACTTTCGGAGGTATCCGCGCGGGTTTTCCATCGCCCAGAACCGAGGTTGAGCCATCGCAATAATACGCAGACAGGCGAATACAATAACTATCCCGGCGTTTTCGTCCCTGTCCCTTGGCTCTGCGATGCAGTTCAATACACTGAACTCCGTACACGGTGGAGCTGCCAATATCCCGTATACGCCCTCTGGCGGCTCGTAGGTTCGCACATCGTGCTCTGGTAGTGTAATCAGCCTTACATCATATCCGGCCTCTTTGTACGGCCTTGACCATGAGCCTGTCCCTCCGCAAAGATCAAGAATGATCTTGCCGCTGTTGTCCAACGTCTCGCCTCCCTTCCATCCGTTCGATCTGCTTGTCCTCCCATTGCGGGAACAGGGAACATACGATGTGTACCGCCACTATGAGGGCGAGGAAGGCTATGAGATAGGCGGTCATGGGGTGGCCTCTGGCGGACGAAGCGCGGGCATCCAGTGCTTATATAGACCATCCCTTACAATGGAATAAGGGGCTTGGGTTGCCCACATGTAACGGTCGTGCCAAACAGTAACGCAACCGGCACTGTCCGCATCTTCTTGGGTTGGAAGTCTTTCGTCTGTAGATATCCACGCTTGTGCCTCTCTCAGCCTCTTAATCTCCGCTTGATCGGCTGCGTGCTGTTCCTTGAATGCGGCGCGTTCTGCGAGTAGGTCTGGGATGTCTTGGCGGGCGTTGGCGATGAATGCGGCGTTGTCCGAATTGTCGCCGTATACAAAGACCATGCAAACGGGATAACCATTCTGATAAATAACAGGCATACCATTGCTTGTTCTGCCTACCCACGGCCCCGGCGTTGCCTGGTCGCATCTTGCCTGTATCTCAGACAGGCGTTGTTCGGTCAGTTCGGTCATGGCGCTCACCACACAAAGTCGGGATGCTCTGCAAGGAACGGATTTACGATCTCGTCAATGGCGCGCTGGGCGATTTCTTTGGATGAAAACCGCTGGAATCCCGGATAACAAAGACCGGCAACGCAAGAAACGGCAAATACTTCATATCTACCTGATACTCCCAAGTAAATGTAGTAGTAACGGCAATGCCAGTCAGGCACGCCCCCGTTCTGCATCGCAAACCGCCACAGCAAGCGGGAAAGCGTTTCGTGCATGGCGCGCTGTTCCATCAGCTTGCGGTCTTTGCAGGCGTTGGAGACTTTCAAACGCGCCACGTCGCTTTCCCACCCGCTTATGAATTTGTTTTCCACCACATCCGAACACGAATCTAGGTGG
>JAEZIE010000134.1 GCA_023416175.1 Bacillota bacterium | reverse complement strand
GGCCCCTACAACCCCATAAAAAAAAACAAGCGGGGGGGGCCCAACCCCCCCCCCCGCCAAGATACATTGGAATTTTGCGCTAAATAAACAGGTTGACGTTTGATTCTTCCGCATCGCCAAGGTAGGCGGCAACTCCTCCCAGTTCCACGCCATCAAGAAGCTCCTCTTTCCTGATTCCCATCACATCCATGGACATGGTGCAGGCAACGAGCTTGACGCCGTTCGCCATGGCCTTTTTCATGAGCTCTTCGAGCGAGTCGACGTTCTTATCTTTCATAACCGCCTTCATCATAGCCGTGCCCATGCCCGCCATGTTCAAATTGGAGAGCTTGAGCTTGCCCGTGCCGCGCGGCATCATACTGCCGAACATGGACTCGATCACGGATTTTTTCACCTTTTGTTTCTGCGGCTTTCTTAGTACATTGAGACCCCAGAACGTGAAGAACATGGTAACCGGCCTGCCCATGGCTGCGGCACCGTTTGCGATGATGAAAGAGGCAATTACACGGTCCAAATCCCCGCTGAACACAATCAGCGTCTTGCCCTGCGGCATCTCCACTGCCTTTTGTTCCACTGCCCTGTGTTCCCCCTTCTGGATATAGGCGACATAGTCGCTGCCCTTTTGCTCACCTTTTACATAGGTGTTGCCAGTTCTCCGGCACCACGCGCTGACATCCCGCAAGAAGCCGGGATCGCTTGCATACACTTCGATGATCTGGCCATCCTGAATATCCTTTATGGTCTCAAACACTTTCAGAATAGGGCCGGGACACTGCATGCCGCTGCAATCGATGCGCATGGAGGTCACAATGTTGCTCTCAGGTACTGCGGGCGCATCGGTTACGCCCTGCGCCACGTCACCATCGAGCTGCTTTTTTTTAACGTCCTCCGCGTCCGGATGCGTGGCGCGGTAGAAGTTCGTGCCGCCGGGGTATACCTTGACGTTTGTAAAGCCGTTTTGCTGCAGGATGCGCGCGGCGTTGTATGCCCGAACGCCAATGGCGCAGAATACCACGATTTCTTTGTTTTTATCAAGCTCATTAAGCCGCGCACGGACATCAGAGAGCGGCAGTGGGTATGCGCCCGGTACCATATAGGAAAGGCGCTCCGCGTCATCCCGCACGTCGATTACGATACGGTTCGGGTCTTCCTGATCAATCGCATCCCATGTTGAGAACGCGGCCTTTTTAGAAAGCACGTTATCCGCAACAAAGCCCAGCATGTTGATGGCGTCCTTGGCGGAGCCATAAGGCGGCGCATACGCGAGTTCCAGCGATTTCAAATCCTGTACGCCCCCATTAAGACGGATGGCAGTCGCGATGACGTCAATGCGTTTATCCACGCCCTTCCGCCCGACGATCTGCGCACCGAATAGTTTTTTGCCGTCCATGGAGAACAGCAGTTTGAGTGTCATAAGCGTTGCGCCCGGATAATATCCGGCATGGGAATTCTGCAGTATGGTGACGCTCTCATAATCCTTGCCGCGCACCAACCCGCGCTTATTCAAAAGCTTTTCCGAAGCACCCGTGGCGGCGGCGGTCAGTTCAAACACCTTCACCACCGAGGTACCCTGTGTGCCCTCGTAGCGTTCGTTCCCGCCTGCGATATTATCCGCCGCAATGCGGCCCTGTTTGTTGGCGGGGCCTGCAAGAGGAATCATGGTGCGCGAACCGTCAATATAATCCATGATCTCAGTCACGTCCCCCACCGCATAAATGGAGGGATCAGATGTACGAAGGTATTCATCCACCACGATGCCGCCGCGCGCGTTGACGTTTAAGCCCGCCGACTTTGCAAGCTCCCCGTTGGGCCGCACGCCGATGGCAAGTATGGCAATGTCAGCCACAACGCTTTTTCCGCTGTTCAGACGAACGATCACGCCGGACTGCGTTTCTTCAAATCCGGCAACGCCATCCCCTAGGCAAAGAGAGACGCCCTGCTCCTGCATATGCCCCTGCAGCAACTTCGCCATTTCATAATCAAAGGGCGGCATGACCTGATCGAGCATCTCCACCACCGTCACATGCGCGCCGGTCATGTGCAAATTTTCCGCCATTTCCAGCCCGATAAAGCCCGCGCCGATCACGATGGCATTCTTGACCTCATGCTCCGTTAAAAACTTCTTGATGCGGTCCGTATCCGGCACCGTCCACAGCGTCATCACCCTTTGGGAATTGATCCCCGGAATCGGCGGCTTAACAGGCGAGGAGCCGGTGGAGAGTATTAATTCATCATAGGATTCGTTGTATGTTTCCCCGGTCAGCGTATTGTTGACAGTGACAGACTTATGCTCCCGGTCTATGAAGACGACTTCCTGCTGTGTGCGCACCTCCATGTTGAATTTCTTCATCATGGCCTTGGGCTGCTGCAAGAGCAGCGCGTTTCGCGATCGGATGACATCGCCCACGTGGTACGGTAGGCCGCAGTTGGCGTAAGAGATATACTCGCCGCGCTCGAACATGATAATTTCAGCCGTTTCATCCAGGCGCCTTAAACGCGCCGCAGCCGTAGCGCCGCCCGCTACACCGCCGACGATCAATACCTTTTTTCCCATTGGTTTGCCTCCTTTATTGAAAGGGAAGATTTGCTTCCCGATTGACTGTTTGGCATATGGGCCAAGCTGTTATAAATGTAAGATTAGTATACTTTGTTAAGACAAAAACAACCGTGACTTTGTCACAAAACAAACAAAATGCGGATGCGTGATTTTGTCACGGAGAAATCGGAAAAGCTACCCTATACTAGACCAAACCAGCAGGAGGAACCCCCATGCCCAAAGCACTCATCATAGGCCACGGCCCCGCCGGCGTTTCAGCGGCGCTTTATACCGCGCGCGCAGGCATTGAGACCACCATCATCGCGCGGGATGCAGGCGCGTTGGGGAAGGCGGAGAAAATTGAAAACTATTACGGCTTTACAGATCCCATCACCGGCACCGAGCTGTTGGAACGCGGCAAAGCGCAAGCCAGGCGCCTGGGCGTTACGCTATTGGAAGAAGAGGTGGTAGGGCTTTCCTATCTCAATAAGCTGACCGTCACCACCAACACTTCTACCTATGAGGCCGACGCCGTCATCCTCGCTACCGGCTCTCCACGGCGCGCGCCCAAAATCAAAGGGCTTGCGGAATTTGAAGGCGCGGGGGTCAGCTACTGCGCCATCTGCGACGCGTTCTTTTATAAAGGCAAGGACGTGGCGGTGCTGGGCTGCTGCGAATACGCGGCGCATGAATCGCTCGCTCTACTCCCCCTTGCAAACTCCGTCACTCTGTTGACCAGCGGAGAGGCGCCCATGGCAGGTCTGCCCGATGGGCTAAAGTCGGTCATCACCACCAAGATCACCGCGCTTACTGGCAACGACAGGCTGGAGGGCGTTACACTTGAGGATGGCACCTCCCTTCCCATTTCCGGCCTGTTTGTGGCGCAGGGTGTTGCGGGCAGCTCGGATCATGCTAAAAAAATCGGCGCACAGACCATCGGCAACCGCATCGTGGTGGATGAACATATGGCTACTAATATTCCGGGGCTCTTTGCCGCGGGAGATTGTACCGGCGGTATGCTGCAGATCGCAAAGGCCGTGGCGGATGGTGCGGAAGCGGGGTACAGCGCGGTAAAGTACATAAGGACGCTGAAATAGTCTTTAAGCCAGGCGAGCCGGTACAATCATATGAATTTCCATGATTGCCGCCAAGTGCGCAATCATTTAGAAGTCGGCCATTTGGCGGGCTTCTTTTGAATGCCCATTCTCTTTTTCACTATACAAATGTCAAAAACCGTCGTATGATTAGGAGTGTCACATCCGCACATCAGGAGGAACCACTTTGTCCAAACTACATTTTATATTTAACCCCGTCGCAGGCAGCGGCGCTTCAGCGGAGGCATTTGCGCAAATGGAAAATTTGCTCAAGGCCCATAATATTGACTATTCCTTTTCCCGTTCCGAATACCCCGGCCACGCGCATGAGCTGACCAGGCAAGCGCTCTTAGCGGGCCACGAATGCATCGTTGCTGTCGGTGGAGATGGTACTGTGCGTGAAGTTGCCATGGAAATGGTCGGCAGCAACGTGCCCCTGGGCATGCTCCCCTGCGGAACAGGCAACGATATGGTGCGCGCGTTACACGTCCCTTGCGAACCGGGAGCGGTATTGGATATCTTGCTCAACGCCACCCCAAAATGGATGGACGCAGCGGAAGCCAATGGTAAGCTGTTTTTCAATATAGGCGGTTTTGGCTTTGACGTGGATGCACTCATCAACACCGAACGCTATAAAAAGTATCTCAAAGGGATGGCCGCGTACATGGCGGGCCTGTTCCATACCCTCTCCAAGCTTCGTTTGATCTCGGTGCGCGTCACGACGCCGGAAAAAACATTCACCTGCAACGCGCTTCTTGTGGCCGCCTGCAACGGCACCCATTTTGGCGGCGGCATGAACGCAGCGCCTCTTGCCGACCCCACCGACGGCCTTTTAGATATTTGCATTGCGACGGACGTCAACCGGCTCACCGTACTGTCCCTGCTTGCAAAGTTCGTCAAAGGCAAGCACGTTGGTTTGCCCGTGATTCACTATTTTAAGGCGACAGAAATCACCGTAGACGCAGGACAAGCTCTGCCCGTACAGGTGGATGGCGAAGTGATAGAACAAACGCCCGTCACATTCCGAATTCGCCCCCGCGCGCTGCTGGTGAAGTCGGGGCTATAAAAGTTAAGTAATTGTTTCTATCTTTATACGCAGAAAGCGCCGGGCAGCAGCCCGGCGCTTCTTTTCTTCTCTTAGCAGGTCAGGAAACAAAATCCCCCTGGTGCGCGATCAGCGTGGCGTCGTATACGCCATCGATGCGCATGAATTTGTCCACAACGGCGGTTTCTTCATCCCGCAGGCGAACCTCCAGGGTAAGCTCCACGCCATCGCGCTGAACGGTCCTGGAGCGGACGCGCACGCGAGGCAGCTGCTTGATCAGGCCTTTGACAGGCGCGTTCGCGCCCTCATGGAAGTGCAAAATGAGCAGGTACGGAAGACTCCCGCGCAGCTTGAAAACCGTGAGCAGCACCATGATGACGCCGATAATGACCGCGCCGATCACCGCCACATCTAAAAACTGCGCACCCAACGCGATTCCTTCACCTACCGACCAGAACATGAACGTGGTATCCATGGGATCTTTGACCGCCGTACGGAAACGGATAATGGAGAGCGCGCCCACCATACCCAAGCTCAAGGTGACGTTGATGGAAATCAGCATAATGACAAGGCTCGATACCATCGTGAGCATGATCAAGCTTAGATTGAACGTACGCGAATACAGCACGCCGCCAAAAGTCTTTTTGTAAATAAAGAATATGAATACACCAACCGCGAACGCCACCAGCATGGTAACGAGTATTTGAATCGGCGGCAGGGAGCTTGCAAACATCGATTTGATGTCAAAGATTTCCGCAACAGGGTCAGTCATAAGGAATGTTCCTCCTATTCATATTTCCGGCACAGGCAGTACTTGCTGATCGCGCTGCGCTGGGCGTTTTCGAGTGGCTGCAACAGGGTTCGGATATACGCGGGCAGGTAATGATTGAATTTGACCTCCATCACCATGCCGTACCCTTCTATGACGGGGTAAGTGGGCAGCTCCTTGTCAAAGATAGCGACGGAACGATGCGCGGTACGGATATCCTGGTCAAACGTCACGCGTACGTCCTCCACCGGGAACACGTATGGCTCGCGGTCATAATCCACAATGACGCGGGGCTTTAATAGCCGAGTGCGGAACGCCGCATACATCTCATGCGCGAAGGGTTCGCTGCGCTTTAATAAAAACGCACAGTTGCCGCGTATGAGCGCGTCGCATTCCTGCCGGGTAAGGGGGATAGAGCTTTTCTGGATAAACTGGCCCTCTTTGTGCTTACGCTCAAGCTTGATGTCCTTATCGCTCATGTTGTAGATACGGATACGGTATTTGTCCCGGTGATCGGTTCCATCCAGCTTGTCCTGCATGGCGGTATCCATATAATCGTCAAAATACAGGCTGCGGATAAAGTACTTGCCCGTTTTCTTGGCGTGCTTATCACGGTCCAAGGTTAGCGAAAGCTTGCGACTGAGTAACTCGTATTCCGCAAGGCTGATAAAGTATTTTAGCTCGTGGCGGAATGTTTTGCTCAAGAGAACACCTCCTGCATATACGCGTCCGAGAGGCCAAACTCCTGTTGCAACTGCGTTTTGATGACGGCGGGGCGCTTTTGCGCAAACTCCTTCAGGTATGCGATATTGGTCTCAAAGGACTTGTAGCTGCCGAAGTTCTCAGCGTGCTGCGGCACATTCCTAAACGTCGCGACGTTGAATTTTTCCCGCTCGCGCGCGATTTCAGAGTCGACCGTAGTCGCAAGCTCGTCGATGAGCGCAATCACGCGGTCCGGCGCGTATACGGTATTCATGAGTTCGGCAAAGCGGCGGCAGAAGGCGTCCTTCCAGCCCGCGTTCTTTAAGAGCGCGTTAAACAGATCCGAGGCCGCGGGCTGTGTGCCGCGCCGCAGGGTGACCGTCTGGTGGTTGTAATTGTTCCAACCCCAGCAGAAATCGTAGTAGATCCATTTCCACTTGCCGCCGGGCAGTTTGTAGTACTGGATGTTCGCGTAATCGGAGTTGCCCACGTACAGCTCGCAGATCATGTAATCCATGAAGCTCTCCACATCCATGCGGTCCGCGACGTACTGATAATTCTCACGGTTGGAGAGATCGTGGCTCTTCACATAGCCCATAAGCGCGAGCCACTCCTGCTTGCTGCCGTGGGAAACGAGAGAGCTCGCCTTCATGATGTCCATATTGTCCGCATCTTCCGTATTCTCATGCTGGGCTACAAAGAACCGGCTGCGCTTTTCCTTCATGAAATATACGCCCCAGTATTCGCCGTTTAAATACATCACATAGGGTTTGTACGCCTGCACCAGTATGTTAACGTCGGTACCCTCCAGAAGACCGCTCGAAAGCTCGTCGCGTATTTTGCTGCGGTTCTGGTCCTGTGCGCCCGCGCGCAGCGAGAGGGATTTGTACGACGTATAAGGCCTGTTTTCAAAGAAGGCGTAATCGAGCGAGTTATTGCCGTATTCCGAGCGGGCGAGAACATTGAACCCCTTCTGCGCGCGCCCGCGCCCAAAGCCCCCCGCAATGCGGATACCAACGTCCTGCGAGAACACCTGCTGCCTGGTTTCGTCCCCGAACACGGCGAAGTTCGCCGGGCGCTCCCATTGGGACTGTACCTCTTCCCCTTCCGTGCCGCGGCCTTTGTAGAAATTGGCTGTCGCAAGCGCTTCACCATAGGGAAGTTCCGGATCGTAGTTTTCGCCATTCGCATATATGCCCGTTTTAGCGTCCCACAGGTTCTTCGGGTCGGTCACAAGCGTGACGATGGGGAGCGTGTGGCTTACGTTGTCCCCCGTGAACAAGAACGTGCCCGTGGCAGTGCTGCCGGTGATATATCCGTCCCGTACGGAGACGGCACGAACAACCGTATTGTGCTCCAAGGAAATGGGTCCGGTATAGCGGGTGGAGTTTTGTGTGGGGGGTGTGCAATCCGTGGTGTAGTAAATGGTCTCGTTGGGCTTGGCGGAAAGTTCCAGCGCAATAGCATTCTCATACACGCCAGGCAGCGCGGAAAACGCGGGTATGGCAGTGATACCCAGCGACCCTTCTCCATTGGCTGCTCCCGGCGTAGGGGAGGCGTAATAGAATAACTTTCCGTCCGAACGGCCCATGCTGACGTCCGCTCCCGTCCGGCCCAGCTGGAGCTTATCTAAAAGCTCTCCTTCAGGCGAATAGAGAAGCACCACGTCCCCGGTAGCGGAAAGGGAGAAGTTGGTCTCCAGTGTTTTTTTTTGCGTATCCTTTACGTCGTTTCCGGTTGCAAGCACCATAAGGTAGCTATTGGGCGCGATTGTGACGTCCGGGAACCGCCAAAGCGCGGGGTTGTTGGGGTTGTCCGAAAGCGAGTAGCCGGAAAGGTTGATGGGTTCCGAGGAAGAGTTATAAAGCTCTATCCAGTCCGGCGTAGTATTGTTTGCCGTGTAGGACCCAGCATTGTTGCCCATAACCTCCGAAAGAAGCAAAGCGCCCGTCGGCAGGGCGCTCATACTGTTGAAGGCCGCAAACCCGTCCTCCGTATTGGGGTAGCCCGGTGTTGGCTGGGCCATCGGTTGCCATTCCCCCGTGCCATCCGGCACACGCGCCATGCTGATATCCGCCTGCTGCTCCGTATAGGCGTAGTTGTCTATGATACCGCCCTTCGGATCGGAAAACACCACGCTTTCCTTGTATGCACGCAATGAAAACGGAGCGTTCAATACGCCATCAATCAAACCGTCCCTGCCCGAGCAGTGTATGAGCAGCACGCCGTTTGCGGGAATTTTTGTCCCTTCCGGGAACACCCATTTCATGGGTTGGTTTTCCTCATCCGAAAGCCCGCAGCCCGAAATGTCCACTTCCTGACCGGTGGTGTTATAGAGCTCCACCCAGTCCGGATAATCGCCCTGCGGGCCGGGCAGAGTGGTTGCATTGCTGGCCATAAACTCATTGATGCGTACGCCGTTGTCCACAATATTCACCTGCAGAGTGGCGCGGTATTGATTGGCGCCCTCCTCGGTGTTGGGGAAGCCGGGAGAAAACAGCAGCGTCTCCTGCCACGCGCCCTCCGCATTGCGCATCAGCGCCGCGCCCGCCGCGACGCTTTTTAGCTCCATGCTATCGATGGGGCGGCCGGTGGTATTGCTTAAAATCAGCTGATCGGAAGATGAAAGCTTAAAGCCCGCATGAAGCGGGCCGTCCAAAGCGTCGCCCGAGCAGAATACAACAAGGTAGCCATTCGCGGGGATAACCGTGCCGCTGGGGAACGCCCACTTGGCGGCAACCAGCATATCGTCCGTCAGCCCATAGCCCGAAATATCCACAGCAGCGTCAGAACTATTATAAAGCTCCAACCAATCTGGAAACTTGCCGTTTTCATCGGGAACCGCGCCCTTGTTGGAGGTCATGACCTCGTTGATACGCACTGTCCCGATGGCTACCCCGCTGCTGTTTGGGGCACTTCCGCCCATTTTGAATACGACAAAAAGTCCTGCCGCACAGAGCAAGACCACAAAAAAAAGCAAAGGAATACGTTTCAGATTCAAAAAAGGCACCTCTTTACACAGGCGCGCCAGTGCCGCCTGTTCTGCAGCCTGCCATTCTAAAAGGTTAAGGCGAAGCAGAGCTGCGCATGTCATTTCATTTTTTCCTGCATGTAGTGTACCATAAAGCGCGGGACATGAACACGCATGTGTACAAAATTCATAAAATGTTCGTGAACTTCCTGTCAATCGCACCGGCTTTCCGGCGGGCCGATGGTTGTTTCGTTGGAACGCACCCACTCGCGGATGAGCCGGTACACGACCGCCGTAACCGGCGTGCCAAGCAGCATTCCCCAGACTCCGAACAGGCCGCCGCCGACAATGACGCTGGAGAGTACCCACAGGCCGGGAAGGCCCACAGCATTGCCCACTACCCGCGGATAGATGAGGTTATTCTCCAACTGCTGCAAAATGATAATGAACAGCACAAACCATACGGCCTGCATGGGTTCAATCACAAGCAATATGACCGCGCAGGGGAGCGTGCCAATCAACCCGCCCAATATGGGGATGAGCGCAGTGATTGCAATGATGGTGCTGATGAGCAGCGCATAGTGCATTTTGAATATCGTCATGCCGATAAAGCACAATGTGCCCAGTATCATGGCCTCTATAAATTGGCCGACAATAAAGCGGCTGAATATGCCGTTGGCCATACGCAGCACTTCGCCCGAGCGGCGCGCGTTCTTCGTGCCAATCAGCACAGTAAAGAGCCGCCGTACCTGCATACAGAGCTTATCCTTGTTGTAGAGCATAAAACCGGAAAGCATGATGGAAATGACTAGTTGGTACAAGCCCGTGGTAAACCCGAACGTGAACGTTAAAGCACCGCTCACAGCCTTGCCCAGAAGCCCCTGTATAAACGTAACAGCCTGATCCCAAAGGCCCGTTACCATCGCGCCGACCTCGGGATTAATGGTAAGCGCTGAGAGTATGCCGTCCGACCATACCTGGAAACGGTTGAGATACCCGGAAAAGTTCATGGCCAGTATGGTGACGCTTTCCACCACGCGCGGCACAATGAGCGCTCCCAGGCCCACCAGGAACGCGAGCACGGTAAGGTACGTACAAAGCATGCTGACTGCGCGCCATGCGCGCCGGAACCCCTTTTTTCGGTGGCACTCCCAGCCGCCAAATACCTTAAATTGAAAAAACTTCATGGGGACGTACAATACAAACGCAATGACAAACGCCAGAAACACAGGTGCTAACACATGCAGCACGGAACCTATTGCCTTCCAGATGCCGTCTATCCGATAGAGCAGCATCAGCAATACGATCGCATACGTGATCAGCAGCAGATATTTACGAAATCGCGTCTTTTTATGTCGCGGGGGATTTGGTTTCTCCATCAGAACCTCCTACTCCCGGCACTATGCCGTTTAATCCATGCAAAGGGATGGCTGCTTTAGCATCCCGTCCTTCTCAAACCGTTCTGCCAGTACTTTAGCCGTCAAATATGCGCTGATTGCGTCTATGGCCAATACGTTCTTTCCACCGCGCATTACGGCAAAATCCGCATCCTGGATATATTTCATGATATACTGCTCGTTCATCGGCTTGACGGTGGAAAGGTACTGCTCACGGATGTTGTCAATATCCCTTCCCCGCTCCCGGATATCGCGCCGGATACGCCTTAACAGGCAGACGTCTACGTCCACATGCATGTACACCTTTAAAGACATCATGGCGCACAGCCGTTCGTCCTGGAACATATGGATGCCTTCTAGCAGCAATACGTCCGCAGGTTCGATTAAAAGCGTATCCCAATCCGAACGCCTGTGCTGCGAATAATCGTACCCTTTGGTGGTGATGGGCTTCCCCGAAGCCAGGGTCAAAACATCCTCGTATAAAGCGTCATGGTCGAAGGCTTCCGGCTCGTCATAATTGATGCGGACGCGCTGTTCGAACGAAAGTTCAGGGTGATCGCGGTAATAACAATCCTGCCCGATGATTTGGCAACTGCACGAAAGCGAATCCTGAATGCGTTTTGCAAGCGTGCTCTTTCCGCTTCCGCTCATTCCGCATATCCCCAATATGACCATTAACGACTTCCTCCCATTTTATGCGCGGACGGAGGCCTGCATACAAGCCTGCCGGCGCGCGCTATCTTTTTGTATTGATTTGGATTATACCGAATTGTATCTACATGCCAAATGCGCGGAACCGGATTTCCTTTGTCTGTTCCGCTAGCCCTTCAATCGGCAGCGCCTGCAGGTGCACGACAAACGCGGCGTCCTCTCCCGGCTGAAGCACGGCATTCCTGGTAAAATACCACACCCCCAAGAGTTTATTCTGTTCATTATAGAAAGCTGCGTACACCATATTGAGATCGCATGCTTTTGCGCCCGGGTTTTTCAAGCTGCCCGAAAGCGTGGCAAATCCGGGATAATTCTGTATTAATCTCGCATCGGCCACCGCAAGCGGCTGCGGGGATCGTGCGGCGGTAGCAGCGGTAAGCTCGGCCGTGACTTTTAAATCTTCCGGCACCCCCAGCGCATCGTCATACGGCAGCCAAAGCGTGCAGTAGCCGGTCTCCCCCGGCAAAACGATATCCTGCTCCGCAGCGACCGGGGTAAAATCGCTTGTCTGTGTCTTGCCGGAATACGAAAACGTAAAGGAAGCGCCCGTTAACACCACGGGCTCGCTGCCTTCGTTTTTGTAGGCGATGCCGCCATAGAGCGTACCAGGGAAATACCAGGCGGTGCTGTCTGCGACCGAGACGGAAACTCCAGCTTTCGCGGCGGAAGGGCTCACGATGGGACTTTGCTCTGGAGCGGCCTCCTCCCTGCTACCTGGGGACGAAGGCGGCGTACTTGCGGCTGCCGCGCCGATTTCGAGCGTATCGCTTGGCTCCTGCTTCCCTGAGCAACCGGTGAGGATCAGCAGGAACGCCATGAGGATCGCCGCCAATCGGGTAACTTTTCGCATCGCTTCCGCCTCCTTTCTTTCCATGACGCTACGCAAGCGTGGCGGACAATTTTTCGTCTGCATCCGAGAGAAGTTCATGAAGCATCGCGTCCACTTCCGGCTCGGTGGGCGCGTTTGCGCCGATATAAAGCTTGAGCTTGGGCTCCGTGCCTGACGGACGCACGATAACCCAGGCCCCGCCTTCCAATAGGAGGCGCACCATATCCGACGTGGGAAGCGTAATCGGCGCTTGTTCGCCGGTTGCAAGGACCTGGCGCTTCCTCGCCTTATAATCCTCTATTGCCTCTACCTTTAAGGTACCAAGCGTAAACAGCGGGGTAACGCGCAGCGCCTGCATTGCGGCAGCTATTTTCTCCA
>JAEZIE010000073.1 GCA_023416175.1 Bacillota bacterium | reverse complement strand
CGCCAGTTTTGCTCAATATAGGCGACAGCACGCGATACCTCTGCGCGTTCAAAATATCTGCGCCTCGCGAGATACACGTTTACAAAGTATAGCGGCTGTCCTTGTGCAATCCTTACACAGAAGGAAGAGACGTCCTCAAATACAAGCTCCTGCGATGTAATGGGCAGCCCCAGTCTTTCTTTGAGCGCACGCATGGGAATGTGCACATCTTGGGCAAACAGGGTTTCCCCTGCAAACATACGCCGCACATTCTCCGAAACGCCATGTACGTCCACCGTAGGATCAGCGCGTACGTTATAGCGCTCAACAATGCTCCTGGCGTCGTTTACTTGGAATTCACGCAAAAAGGCCGGATTCACTTTTGCGAGCGTTCCATCGGGCAAGAAGATTTGCACCGGATATGGAAACGCGTCAAGGAACTGAACAAGAGCTCGCGTATCCGCTGCAAGGGCAGAAAATGCGGCTGCCATTGCTGTGCTGTCAAGTTCTTTCATCAGCATCACCTCGTTTGCTTAAACATACTACAAACGCATACAAGTGAAACACAATCGTTCTAATGAAATATCGGAATCAACAGCAAACGGTTTCTCAAGTTCCTATTATCCGTGGAGCTTGGTTTTCTTGCGCAACGCTTCGTTTGTGCCGGAGTCCAAAGCGGGGCCATTGTTAAAAAAGGCTATCCCGTATCGGTTGTATAACTGAACGGTTTCCATACAGATATCCAGCACCTTTTTGATGCAGCCGATATCAATGCTTTCATACGTGTCGTGGCGCGTGTGGTAATACGGCTGGGGGTCGTGGTTCACCGCGCATAACCCGCAGGCCATAAGTCCGTTACGGGAAAACGCTTCCGCATCGGTCGCGCCGGGGTAGAGTGGCGCGCAACTTAGATCAATTCCATTTCGCTTGGCAGCGGCGGACAAAAGCTTGCCGACGGCTTCGCTGTTGGGCTGCGTACCGTTGATGCCCCGCAGGTAGCAGCGCAAGTGCTTTTCTTCGCGCAGCGTATCCAACGCCACAAATACCGTTTCGGTGTCCTGCGGAACAAGTTTTTTATAATCGGACGCGAATGCGGAGGAGCCCCGAAGCCCTACTTCTTCGCCGCCTGTGATCAGGCAGCAGACCTCCGTGTCCTCAAAGCGGATATTTTGGTCGGCAAGCTCTTTCAGCACGCCCATTGCTACAAAAGATCCGGAAAGGTTGTCGTTTGCGCCATCCACCACCAGTTTACGGTTAAAAAAGAACAACAATGCAATGAAAAACGGTACAAAGCACAATTGTACGATGCCGATTGCCTGATAAGCCCCATCTACCGGCATTGGCCCGCGCAAGAGGGTATCCAGCAAACCCGCTATACTGGAGCCGAATACCAATAGCATCCCCAATACGGACCCAATGAGCACAACGGCAATCGCCAGACCACGCCCATGAAGGCAATAGGTGAATTCACAGGCCGTATCCGCGTGCCCCACAAATACGATGCGCTTCTTCGCAGGCCCGGCTGAATGGCGTTGTGCGTATACGTTTATAGACTTTTTTCTAGGGAACAAAAAATCGATATATTCCTGGTACAGCAAAAACTCAAATAGGAACAAGGATATACAAAACAGGCTCATGCTAAAGCCAAAAGCCGGAATAATGGCGGAAGGGAGAAAAGCGCGCAGCCAAAACAAGCCAACGCCGAGCAGATCCAATACAACTGCAATTGTTACCCAGCCATAAAACGCATCCGGGTGTAAATAATACGCTTGCTGCCGTGTTTCATCTGCCCAGGCGTGCAACTGGGTTTCAAAGAAAAGCTGGCATTCAAGCTCAGCTTTCGAGCCTGCCGCCCGGTTTTTAAATTTCCTGCAAACGGTAAAAATACCTTCCTTGATATACGAAATGGTTTCCTGCTTCATGTTCATGCGCCGCGAATTCCGTTCTTTTAATGCCTTTAGCTTTGCTGCTTTTGAGCGAAAATATTTTGGGAAAAAACCGGATGGCATGTAAAAAGCAAGGCAAAAAGGCATGAGAAAAACGCGGAACAAATAAAATGGCTATTCCGCATGAATACGTCGGTTGTTTCATGTAAATATAGACTATAAAAAACCCCGCGCAATGCGCGGGAGAATGGGATGTCAGTATGCTATCGGCTGCCAGTCTTCTTTTAAAATTGCGTACACGGCCATATCGCAGAATGTTTTTCCGTCCCGCAGATTTTCCTGCCGGTGTGTGCCCTCGTACAGCATGCCGCTTTTCTGCATCACCCTGCCCGAGTTTGGGTTGTTTGTATCGTGCCTGGCGATGATGCGGTTCATGCCCACCTCCGAAAACAGAAAATCGATCACGGCTTTCAGTGCTTCCGCCGTAATACCCTTCCTCCAATAGGTCTGCGAAATGCAGTAGCCGATTTCGCAGCAAAGGTTCGCCTCATCCAGGTTTACCACGGAAATTCCGCCGATCGGCTCCTTCAATTCCTTTAACTCAATGGCCCAGTTGTAAACGCTGTTTGTTTTATATTCGCTTACCCACTGTTCCACCACGCCTTTGCTCACGCCGATGTCGCCGTGCGGCTTCCAGGTCAAAAACCGGGTCACTTCGGGGTCGTTGGCCCAGTGTTTGAACATGGCTTCGGCGTCGCCAAGTGCAAATCTACGAAGCGTCAATCGTTCTGTATTGATTGGTTTCGTGCCTTTGTGGGCCAACATAAACTTTCCCCCTCCAAGGTAAATTTAGGAAATTATATCGTAGTCGGTCTCGGTTTTCAAGCGATTTCTATCTGTTACAGGGTGCGTTAGACGCCTGTTGGAGCTTTTCCCTTTCCCGCCGCGTAAGTTTACCGACGACGCGGCTGAATGAATGATCGATCATATTGAGCACCATCGCATCGTCCGCATCCCGGTTCAGATACACCGTGTTCATATAGGGACGAAGCTGCCTTGGGCAATGGTAGCCTGGGACAACTGTTACCGGATACTGCGCCCGGTATAATTCGGCCAGCATGGGCTCGCAAGCGACGGTGATTTTGTGGTTATCAGGGCGTGGGAAAAGCTGCAGGAACAGCTTGCCGCATACCTTGTAGCACACCGGAATCTCCCCAAACGGGAAATCCTCGTATGCGCCGGGCTTTTGTAGACAGTATTGTGTGATCTCGGCGTTTGTCATGCTTACAGCCTCCCGGTCCATTATAACAAACGTAAGGAACAACTGCATGCTCCGCTTAGACGCGCCATTTCTTGACAGGACACGCGTTATGAGATATGTTGAACTTGCATTGTGGCAAAGCAGGACCGATTCTCTAAAAAGGAAAGCATCGCAAATACCGAAATGATAAGAATACGAAGCAATTCACGGCCCCTATTGAAAAGAGGCGGGAATGACATGATTAAATGGGCTTTTCGCACGCTGTCGGCAATTTTGCTTATACTTGCTGCGCTGTTTGTGCACTTGATGATATCTGGGCAGCGTACGGAGTCAACGCCGGATCAGATATACGAATACCACATTCAGATTGCCGTACGGGATACGGACGAATACTTCTGGCAGCTGTTCCGGCAGGGTGCGCAGCAGGCGGGCGAGGAATTGAGCGCCTATATTGAATTTGTACCGGTGCTGCCGCGCGATCCGGACGCGCTCCGCGTGATGGTGGAGCAAGGGGTCAACGCCAAAGTTGACGCGCTTGCGCTGCAGGCAGTGGATGTTAACGTTACGGCAGATATCGTATCCTACGCGCTGGAGAGGGAAATTCCGG
This sequence comes from Bacillota bacterium, assembly GCA_023416175.1. Taxonomy (GTDB): domain Bacteria; phylum Bacillota; class Clostridia; order Christensenellales; family CAG-138; genus JAEYLA01. The sequence goes on along the minus strand of JAEZIE010000073.1, from coordinate 3,390 downwards.
TGCTGACCTACGAAAGCGATACATTTACCATCCCCGGCGTTCCCATGGTCAGTTCCAACAGCTACACCACCGGCATGATCGCGGGGGAAATGGCTGCAAAAGCCGTGGGGGACAATGCGCGCGCCATCGTCATACTGGGCAATCCGGGCGCTGAGGCCGAGGCGCAGACGCAGAACCTCATCATACAGGGTATTATGGAGGGCAGCGCCAAGGCGCCGGGGTTCACCATCAAAAGCGCGTATGTGCTACAGACCGAGCTGTTTGAGGCGGAGGATCTCAGGCATACGCTGTTCTCGCGCGAGGCGGATATCAACGCCATTCTCTGCATGGATGAGCGCAGCACGCCCGCCATCGCACAGATGCTGGTGGATGAAAACCGCGTGGGGGATATTGCCGTCATCGGCTACGGGGTCATGCCCCAGACGCTTGATTACATCGAGCGGGGCGTCATTTACGGCTCCGTCTGCCCGGACGCCCATGAGATCGGCTATTATACCGTCAAAAGCCTGGTGGACAGCCTCAACGGCCTTCAGGTGAGCGACAGTTTCAACCCGGATGTGGACCGCGTGGACCGCAGCAATATTGACTGGTACCGCAGCTAATTATGGGCAGCGAAAATTCGGGAGGGAAAGACCCCCGCATGGAAAAAAACGCGTCGTTTCGTACCAAGCTATTGACATTCTTTGTACTGGCCATGCTGGTGCTCATTATGGTCGGCCTGTATAACGCCGTGTCCTCACGTATGATGCTGCAGGATATGGACCGGTTGTTGCGCCGTTCCGCAGAGCTTACTGCCATATACGACCAGATCAACGATATCCAGAACGACCTGGAGAGCTACTTATCCACCCGCAGCTCCGATGTACTCCAGCAGTTCTATTCGCGCAGCAACGCGCTTGCCAACAGCAGCTCCGTTTTAAACGGCAGCGCGGATTATACCGCACGCGGCATCAAGCTCAAAAACTTAAGCGAAATGCTGACCCACTACCTTTCCACGCTGGACAGCACCGTCATCGCCAAGCGCAATGAAAACGTGCAGGCCTATGCCTTGGGGTATGCCGCGGCGGAAAAGGAGCACGGCTATATCGGCAGCTATATCCAGCAGATCATGCGGGACGATCTGACGGACAGCGCGGAAAAGTATGCGCTGCTGCAGGATGAGGTCCGCATGAACACCATGATCAACTATGTGCTCATGGCGGTGACCATCGTATTGGTCATGGGTGGCACATTTGTATTCAGCTTTGAGCTGACCAAGCCCATTTCCAAGCTCGCTTCCTACGCAAAGGCGGTATCGGAGGGCGAGTTTGACGTAGAGGTGGAGGAGGATAACAGCAGCCGCGAAATCAATATCCTGTTTCAGACCTTCCGCATGATGATCGGCAGCATCCGCACATATGTAAGCGAGCTGACGGAAAAAGGGCGGCTGGAGCAAAAGCTCGCGGAGGAACAGATCAACTCCCTCCAGATGAAAAACTCGTTGCATGAGGCGGAGCTACTGGCACTGCAATACCAGATGAATCCGCATTTTATATTCAATACCATCAACATCGGCGCAAAAATCGCCATGATGCAGGGGGACGGCGTCACCTGCGAATATTTGGAGAACGCGGCGGAGGTGTTCCGCTACAACCTCCGGGGCTTAGATTACAACGCGACGCTGCAGGAGGAGCTTGAGAACGTCACGGCGTACGCAAACCTTCTGTCGACGCGGTTTGGTAACCGCGCCACGTTCCAGATCAGCGTGCCCAAGGAAGATCGCATACTCTCCTTCCGGCTGCCGCGCATGACGCTGCAGCCGCTCATTGAAAACGCGTTCATCCACGGGGTAAGCAAGCTCGAGGGCGGCGGCATCATCGGCCTAACTGCCAACTGGAACGGGGACAGGCTTTATATTACCGTTTCCAACATGGGGGAAGCCATTGCCGAGGACCGCATTGAGCGTATTCTGAGCGGTGAATCCGGCGCAACGCCGGACCCCAGCCGGAAAGGGCACACCACCGGCATCGGGATTGACAACGTATTAAAGCGCCTGCGCATGTTTTTTGAGATAGAGGATGTCATGAGCATCATATGCGGCGGAGGGCGCACCAATATCATTTTGAAGCTGCCCATCCGTGCGGCGCAAGAGGACGGAGGAAACGAATAGGTGTTCAGGGTAATGGTGGTGGACGACGAACCCATTGCGGCGCAATCCGTTGTCTACATGATCGAAAAGAACTTTGCGGATGTGGAAAATGCGGGCGTCTGCTCCTCCGGCAAGGAGGCCATTGAAAAGGCGGCGCTCATCCATCCTGATATTGTCATCATGGATATCGACATGCCCGGCATCAACGGGCTTGCCGCCATGCGGCAGATTCAGGAAGCGGGTATCAATACCGCCTTTATCGTGGTAACGGCGTTTGATTATTTTGATTATGCCGTGGAAGCTATGACATTAGGCGTGGCGGAATATCTCGTCAAACCCGTCAAGGAGGCAAAGCTGGTTTCGGTATTGACCGGCGTGCTCGATTGTTTGCGGCAAAGACGCAGCGAGCGCATGCGGGTGCTGGAGCAGCAGGAGCGGTTGGAAATGGCGATCCCCATGCTGGAGGAAGGCTTCCATAACGCATTGCGGCTTTCCCAGGAGAGCGGGGATGATCTCATTCGGTACTGCAAGCTTTTGGGCTTCCGCAACATGGGCGGGTTTGTGCTGGTTGCGCAGTTTTTAGACGCCGCGGACCAGCCGGAGCCTGAAAAACGGCGGGACGCGGTCAACAACCTGATGAAGCGGGCGGGCAGCTGCATTGTGGGCCCATGGCGGAATGGCCGCATCGCCGCCTATTATTTTGACGATTCAGAGCAGGATGCCCTTGGACAGAAGGACAACGCCATCCGCATTGCGCAGACCATTCTGCGCGGGCTCAGGCAGGAGCATGGGCGGGTGCTCATCGGCATCGGGCGACACTATGAATCCGTTGTGGAGGCGAGACGTTCCTACCAGCAGGCTCGGCGCGCGCTGCAGATCGCGGCAGAGGAGGGCGCAAACAAAAATCTTGTGGTGCATGTGGACGACGTAGTGGAAAACAACCTCAGGCATCCTGTGCATTACAGGCAGCAACTGGAGGAAGAACTCTTTGCGCGCGTGGAGGAAAACGATAGCCACGCCATGCAGGCCACATTAGATCGCCTGTTCCTGCGCGCACAAAGCGAGGCCGAAGCGCTCCCCGCGCTTAAGGACAGCATGACGGACCTTGTGTTGAGCTTCGGGCGGCGTTATGACATTCCGGTGGAAGCGTGCCGGACGACGCTCAATGAACTCTCCCAGGCGGAAGACGAGGAGCGGCTGTTCTTCCTCATGCGGGAGTATATGGAGCATTCTTTGGCTGCCATCGAGGGCGCGCGCAAAAG
>JAEZIE010000069.1 GCA_023416175.1 Bacillota bacterium | reverse complement strand
GGAAAAATTGGAAGCCCTGCGGGATAAAACGGGCATCGTATTTTCTGTTAATGATATGGCGGCGCTGCGTAGAAGCGGCAGGCTTGGTATCGTCCCACAGTCCGTGGGCACGGTATTGAACATCCGGCCGGTATTGATGTGCATCAAGGGTACGATTGTCGCGCGCGGCACGGCCCGCGGCACCGCCGAGCGCGTGAAAGCGCTTGTGAGCCGCGTACCGCAGAACGCGAAGGAAATTGTCGTCCACCACCTGGGGGAACGCGAGAGCGTGGAGCCGCTCTACCAGGCCGTACTGCGGCGTTTTCCGGAAGCATCGGTCCAGGTCGCAAAGCTGGGGCCAGTCTTGGGCATCCATCTTGGTGCAGGCACCGTGGGCGTTTCCTGGATCACGAGCTGATCGAGCTTTTGCCGCAGCCAGCAGTTGCGATAAGCGTAAGCTGATCGCCTATGGAAGTATATAAAGCAGCAAGCAGGTCGATTTCCTCTTGCGGTAAGCAGCTGGCCATTTGGATAGCGATGAAGGTGGCAAGGAGCGCAAGTTCCTTGCCTGAGCAATCGCACAACATAAAAAACCCCTCCTCATTGCAAAGTATGCAGGGAGAAGGGGTTTTGCTTTTCAAATAGCGATTCCTTATACGGGCAGCGTACCCACCAGGCTTTGCATGGCGGCAAGCGTACGCTCCAATAGCGTATCAAGCTCCCAACCAAGCATGTCCGCACCCTGGGCGATGACGTCTCGCGAACAGCCTGCGGCAAACGCGGGCGTCTTGAACTATTTCTTGACGGATTTTAATTCCATGTCGGATACGCTTTTACTTGGCCGCATCAGGGCCGCCGCACCAATGAGTCCGGTCAGTTCGTCCGTCGCAAAAAGTATCTTTTCCATGACATGTTCGGGCTTGATATCAACGGTAATCGAGTAGCCGTGGCTGGCCGTGGCATGGATAATGCCTTCGTCTATTCCGTGTTCCCGCATAATCTCCTGTCCTTTGATGCAGTGCTGATCGGGATAGAGCCCAAAATCAAGATCGTGCAGCAGCCCCACAACGGCCCAGAACTCTTCCCGTTCTGGGTCGTATTCGCGCGCGAAGTAGCGCATAACGCCCGAAACGACTGCGGCGTGCTGCAGGTGGAATGGGTCTGTATTGTACTGTTTTAACAGCGCCTCCGCTTGCTCCATGGTTGGGATGTAAGACATAGTTGGCGTCCTTTCTGTAAAAGATTAAATGGAAAATTTTTTATGTCAGTCCGAGCCTACTTAGCAGCATCGGAATGCCTTCTTCAAAGTTCACACCAAACCGGATATCCGTATTCGCCGCCTTGGTGCGCGCAATGCTTCCTACCGTAAAATCCACCGCGAGCTGCGTGGCGCCTGAAAGGGGAAGGCCGTGCAGCAGGCCGCTTAAGAGAGCGCTTGCAAACACATCGCCCGTACCGTGGTACATGCCCTCTATGCGCTCGCCAAAGAGGAAGTCCACCTGGCCCGTGCGCGCATCGTAGGTTGCGGCGCCCAGGCGGGTGTCTTCAAAATAGACGCCTGTGAGCACAACGCGCTCAGGCCCCAAGGCCGCAAGCCGTTTCAAAAGATCATTGATATAGGCCTGCGTATAAGGACCTTCCGTGTACGGTTCGTTAAGAAGCAACGCAGCTTCCGTCATGTTGGGCACAATGCAATCCGCCACGGCGCACAGCTTTTTCATGCCCTGAGGGAAATCGGCGGGGAAGATTTTATAGAGCTGGCCATGGTCTGCCATGACGGGGTCCACGAGTATGAGCGTATCTTTTGTTTTCAGGCGGCGGAACACTTCGATCATCAGGTCGATCTGTTGAAATGAGCCCAAAAACCCGGTATAGAGCGCATCGAATTTGATGGGCAGCGTCTGCCAGTGGGAGACGACGGGGAGGATATCTTCCGTTAGGTCGTGGTAGGTAAACCCTGTAAAGCCGCCGGTGTGCGTGGAGAGTACCGCAGTGGGGATGACGCTTGTTTCAATGCCTGCTGCAGAAAGTATGGGAAGCGCCACGGTTAAGGAACATTTGCCAAAGCAGGAGATGTCGTGTATGGCCGCCACTCGTTTTTGCATGGGATTTCGTTTGTCCTCCAAAATTCGCCAAGAATCGTACTGATTTCATATCGGTAGTATAGCAATTTAAAATAGGAGTGTACACTATAAAATGTCATACTGCAAAATGACAACGTCCCGCCGCCGCTCGCCCAATGTGCCGACGCCGCGCATGGTGCCCACATACGAAAACCCATGGCGTTCGTGGAACAGGGTGGAGCGGGTGTTTTCTGCGTCGATCCAGGCGGTCACGACGCGCAGCCCGTTTTCCCTTGCGCGTTCCAGTAAAGCGCCAATTAGCGTCTGGCCTACGCCCTGCCCTTCCCGCCCGGGGGCGGTGTAGACGCTGTTTTCCGCGGTGAAACGGTAGCCGCTGTGCGGGCGAAATCCGGAAAGGGAGGCATAGCCTATAATCTCGCCGTCGTCTTCCGCTACCAGCGCGGCATAGGGAAGTTTGCTGTGTTCATGTAACCATGCCTGCATATCCGCATCGGTCAGAAGCGTTTTATCCCAATTGTAATGGGTGTTCTGCCGGTAATGGTTCATCATCGCCTTGAGCGCGGCAAGATCATCTTCGCGGGCGTCCCGTATCTGCATAGTTTCCCCCTTATGCCTTTGATGCGATATCCTTTATGACCTCTCCGGCAAGTAACAATCCCGCCACAGAGGGCACAAATGCCACGCTGCCGGGTACCTGCCTGCGTATGGTACATTTCCGCTTGGTATCCGGCGGGCAGATGCAGTGCGTCTTGCAGCTGCTGCTTTCATCCTCCAGGGGCGTAATCGCTTCCTCTTTGGAATACACCACCTTGAGCGCAGGGATATTGCGCGCGCGCAGTTCTTTGCGCATGACGCGCGCAAGCGGGCATACGGAGGTTTTATAGATATCCGCTACCTCAAAGCGCGTGGGGTCTAATTTGTTGCCCGCGCCCATGGAGCTGATGATGGGGACGTTTGCAGCGTATGCGTGCTCCACCAGCAGCAGCTTAGAGGAGACGGTATCAATGGCGTCGATGATGTACGTATAGCGGGAAAGGTCGTAATCGTCCGCATTTTCCTTGCCGTAAAAGCATTCGTTCGCTTCCACCTGGCATTTGGGGTTGATGTCGAGGATGCGTGCGCGCATGACCTCCACCTTCTTTTTGCCCACCGTACTTCGCAAGGCGATCAATTGCCGGTTGATGTTGGTGAGGCAAACACAGTCGTCATCAAAGAGTGAAATTGCCCCGACGCCACTGCGGGCCAAAGCCTCCGCCGCGAACGCGCCCACGCCGCCTATACCAAACACCGCGACATGCGCGTTTGATAATTGTTCCATTGCTGCCTTGCCCAGCAGCAGCTCCGTCCTTGAAAAAGAATGCAGCATATTGTCCTCTACTCTATATTCCGTTACAGCTCTTGGGGCTGTACCTCCACCGGGAGGGCGTCCATGACATAAAAGATCCGGTAACAATCGCGCGGTACGGGGAAACCGCCGGTCAGCGCGGCCTTTATCACCGCGCGTTCGTGTTCCTCTATGCGCAGGGAGATCCCGCAGCTCTTTGAAACGGCGCGTAGCGTGGGCATGGTACATACAGGCATCATGGGTTTCAAATACTGCTCCGCACGCAACGCGTGATGCGTGGAGGAAAAGGATATCATGTAAAAATTTGCGTTTCTCATGTCGTTTTCTTCCTCATTGTGCATGAGTATAGCATGCGCAACGGGGAAACACAATTCTTTGCGAATCGTGGAGAATTTTCGAAGCGCTGATAAACTGCATACCATAATAATATTTCGCTTAGGTCGAAATCCTTTGGACTCCGAACCCTCCGTCTCACAGAAACGCCTTTGAAAGGATTTTATAGTATGCGCTTCGTAAGATAGCCCTTCATAATTTCCACACATCGTGCTGTTAGCATCTTATTAGTTCGGTGCAAAACAGCGCCGTTTCAAAGGGAGGAATGTAACATGCAGAAGAAAACAAACCGTTTTATCCTAATCGCCGGGGCCGCGCTCGTTTCACTGGTTCTGTTTGCAGGGTGCAGCTTCAAGAATGAAGAAAGTCCAGCACCCGTACAGACCACGGCTGCGGCACAGACAGAAGTGAAAGGAGATGCGGAAGGGCTTACAATTCCCGTATCCGATCTGACGGACAAACCGCAGTTTTTCGCATACAACGCGGACGGCAAGGATATGGAAATCATCGCGCTCACCGCGTCGGACGGTTCCATCCGCACGTCATTCAACACCTGCCAGGTTTGTTACAGCTCCGGCAGAGGGTATTATAAAGTAAAAGGGGATAGCCTTGTCTGCCAGAACTGCGGCAATACGTTCGGCTTTGACGATATCGCGGTGACCCGCGGCGGCTGCAACCCCGTTCCCATCACGGAAAAGGAACGCGCGGACAAGGACGACAACATTGTGATAACCGCAAGCTATTTGAAAGACGCCTCAATATTGTTTGAAAACTGGAAATAGCGTATGATAAACGCGAGGGTCGCCACCCTGCGTTGATAAAAAGGAAGCGGCGGCAAGGAGAATGCATTGAAGACCGTGCTCGTTGTGGATGATGAAGAAAAAATCGTCGACGTTATAAGCGCATATTTAAAAAACGCGGGCTACGCGGTGCTTGCGGCATATGACGGAGAGGAGGCGCTGAGGCTCTTTGAGCTTCATGCGCCTGATCTTATTATACTCGACCTGATGCTGCCAAAGAGAAGCGGCGAGGATGTGTGCGCCGCTATCCGCAAACGCGCGCGTACGCCCATCATCATGCTCACCGCCAAGGTGGAGGAGCGGGATATTATCGACGGCCTGCAGCTTGGGGCGGACGATTATGTGGTGAAGCCTTTCAGCCCCAGGCAGCTTGTGGCGCGGGTGGAGGCGGTATTGCGCCGCGCCGCGCCCGATGAGGCGCTCTACCGCGTGATGTGCTTTCACGGCGGGGAACTTATGATCGACGGCGCAAGGCACGAAGTAAGAAAGCATGGCGAGCGTGTACCGCTTACGCCCACGGAATTTAATATCCTCTTTACCATGGCCAAGCATCCGACTAAGACGTTTACGCGGGAGGAACTCATTGCCGTCGCCATGGAAGACGATTACGAAGGGTATGACCGCGTGATCGATACGCATATCAAAAACATCCGCCACAAACTGGGGGAACAGTCCCGGAATTCATCCTGTCTGAAAACCATCCACGGCATTGGGTACGCGTTCGGCGGGGAATAGGAGGGCTTATGAAAAAAGAAACCTTGGGCATACGCCTTTCCCGCTCTTATGCGGTGATGGCGCTGCTTCTTGTTGCCGCGGTCAGCCTGTTTTCCAACCTGTTTTTGCGGGACGCGTTTGTTCAGTATGTCATGCGTGCGCAGGAAGCGCGTAACCAGTCCGTTGTGCAGGAACTGCAAAAGCAATACGATCTGTCGGGCGCTTTTTCTGTTCCCGCGCTGGAATCGCTGGGCATGCGCGCGCTGGAGCAAGGCATGATCCTGCGTGTGTGCGACGCCGAGGGCAAAATGGTTTGGGACGCCATGACGCATAACAACGGCCTGTGCAAGCAGATGCTCATGAGTATGGCGGAAAGCATGCAGAGCCGCTATCCGAACTTTCAGGGGGCGTATGAAGAAAAGGAATACGCTCTTACGCTCAAAAGCGGATACACAGGAACGGTACGCATCGGCTACTATGGCCCATATTTCCTGACCGAGAGCGATGCGCTCTTTATCAATACCCTCAACCGCGCGCTCATGGTGACTGGCGTATTGTCGCTTTTGCTCGCGGGCATACTCGGTTTCTTTATGGCGCGGCGATTAAGCAGGCCCATTTCGCAGGCGACAGACGCCGCAAAGCGGATTGCGCTGGGTAATTACCAGGATAAAATCGAGGTCCGGGCGGATACGCAGGAATTACATGATCTGGTCCAATCCCTTAACATGCTTTCCGGCACCTTGGAGGAGCAGGAAATGCTGCGGCGCAGGCTCACGCAGGACATTGCCCATGAGCTTCGCACGCCGCTGACCGCGCTCCAGGGAAATCTTGAGGCGCTCATCGACGGCGTATGGCAGCCCGACCAAAAGCGCTTTGAAAGCTGCCATGAGGAGGTTATGCGCTTAGGCAGGCTTGTTAAGGAATTGGAAAAGCTTGCGCGGCTGGAAAGTCATGTGGAACGCCTGGAGCTGACGAAAGTAGACCTTTTTGCACTTGTACAAAAGGTGGTTACGAATTTTGAGCACTCCATTCAGGAAAAAGAGCTCAACGTCGAAATTACGGGTCAACCCGTAATGGTCGAGGCGGATGAAGATAAGCTGTTTCAAGTGCTTGTAAACCTCTTATCAAACAGTATAAAATATACGCCAAAGGGCAGGTCGGTTATCATTCGCATCGGACTGCATGCCGCAGGCGAAGCGTTTTTTGCGGTACAGGATACCGGAGAAGGCATTGCCGGGGAGGATCTCCCGTATATATTTGAACGGTTTTACCGGGCGGATGCTTCACGCAGCAGCCGCACAGGCGGCATTGGCGTGGGGCTTGCCATCGCAAAGGCGATTGTGGAGCTGCATCGCGGGACAATAGAGGTAAAGAGCGAGCCCGGCAAGGGCGCAGAATTTACCATAATACTGCCCACGGACCAGGAAAAGAAAGGGGAGGCGGACAATGCAGAACAGTAAGAGGATGCCGGTTTTATTCGTCGGGCACGGTTCTCCTATGAACGCCATTGAAGACAATGCGTTTACAAGAAGCTGGCGGGAAATCGCAGCGCTGTTCCCTCGCCCCAAGGCCATACTCTCCGTATCCGCGCACTGGTATACGCGGGGAACGCGTACCACGGACCATGAAAAGCCGGAAACGGTGTACGATATGTACGGCTTTCCAAAGGAGCTGTATCAGGTAAAGTACCGCCCCAACGGCGACCCGGCGCTTGCGCGGAAGGCTTCTTCCCTGCTGCCCAAGGAAGTCGCAATCGACAACGGGTGGGGCATCGACCACGGTACATGGTCGGTTCTTGTGCACATGTACCCGGATGCGGATATTCCGGTGGTGCAGCTGAGCATCGACCGGGACGCCGGGCCCGAAGCGCACTATCAGCTCGGGCGGGCGCTTGCCCCGCTCCGGGAGGAAGGCGTGCTGCTCTTTGGTACCGGCAATGTGGTCCACAACCTTGGCCGCGTCAACTGGAATATGGAGCAGGCCGGATACCCCTGGGCGGACGAATTTGACCTTTATATCAAACGCGCCGTGACGGGTTGGCAGCATAGGGATGCGATTTCCTACGAACGGGCAGGAGCCTGTGCAAACGATGCGTTCCATACGCCGGAGCACTATTATCCGCTTTTATATGTGCTGGGTGCTGCGGAGGAAGGCGAACCGGTTAAGGTGTTCAACGAATCCCGCGTGCTGGGCTCGCTTTCCATGACGGGGTACTTGATCGGTTGACGGCAAATAAACGCAGGAGGAGCGGCATGAAGAAGATACTCATTGTTGTCGATATGCAGAACGATTTTATCACCGGCACGCTGGGGACTTTGGAGGCGCAGGCCATTGTAGACCGCGTGGCGGAAAAGATCCGGGCGTTTGATGGGGACGTCGCTGCCACCAAGGATACGCATGATACTTCCTACCCCAAAACGCAGGAAGGAAGGATGCTGCCCGTTTCCCATTGTGTGGTAAACACGGAAGGCTGGGAGTTTCCGCCCGCCATATCCCGTGCACTTGCGGAAAAAGCGTACATGCCCTTCTGGAAGGACCGCTTTGCAAGCGTGGCTTTGGGAAAACACGTGGAGGCGGGGGAATATGACGAGGTGCATCTGTGCGGCATCTGCACGGATATCTGCGTGGTGTCAAACGCGCTACTCTTAAAAGCCTCGCTGCCCGAAACGCCCATTTATGTGGACGCCTCCTGCTGCGCGGGGACAACGCCAGAGATGCATGAAAAGGCGCTTGACGTTATGCGCTCCTGTCAGGTGATCGTAGAGGAATAAGGCAAGCGTTCAGCCGTGTACCTGTAGCCGCCGGGGCGGCTTTTTTTGTTGCACCTTTTCCTTGCGTTATATATAATTGAAAATAACGGTGAAGCCACTGCAGCAGCGGCGTCATACATGCTATACTAAGAAAAAGGGCTTGTCTTTTTTTGGAGGCGACATGGAACTGACACATCTGAATGCGCAGGGAGAGGCGCATATGGTCGATATCGGTGAAAAAGGCATAACAAAGCGCACCGCTATAGCGGAGGCGCTGATCACGATGAATCCAGAAACGCTCTCAAAGATTGCGGCAAGCGGCCTGAAAAAGGGCGATGTGCTGGCTGTGGCCCGCGTCGCGGGGATCATGGCCGCCAAAAAGACGTCGGAACTCATTCCGCTGTGCCATAGCATCCCGCTCGACGGCGTGGAGGTAGACTTCTTCCCCGTGGAACCGGACGGGCTTCGTATTGAGGTTGCCGTAACGTGCAGTTACCGCACGGGTGTGGAAATGGAGGCGCTCACCGCAGCTTCTATCGCTGCCCTCACCGTATACGATATGTGCAAGGCGGTGGACAAAGGCATGGAGATAAGACATGTCCGCCTGCTTACGAAAACGGGCGGGCGCTCGGGAACATATAAAAGGGAGAACGCATGAAGGATCAGTGGGGCAGGGATATTACCTATCTGCGGCTTTCTGTGACGGAACGCTGCCAGTTAAACTGCGCCTATTGCAGAGGCTACCGAGATCAGGCAGAGCAGCGGGAACTGACGGCGGAAGAGTTCGCACGCGTTGCGCGGGCGATGGCGGAACTTGGGGTAAAGAAAATCCGCCTAACCGGCGGGGAACCTTTGCTGCGGGAGGATATCTTTACGATCGTTTCCGGCCTGCGTGCAATCCCGGGAATAGAAGAGATCACGCTTACCACCAATGCGCAACTGTTGCCGGGTAAAGCGTTCCAGTTAAAAGATGCCGGATTGGCGCGTATCAACATCAGCATGGATTCGCTTGACCCTGTCCGCTACCGCAGCATCACCGGCGGTGGGGACCTTGCGCTTGTATTAGCCGGAATGCGGGAGGCCATCGACGCGGGGCTGGTACCGCTCAAAGTCAATGTGGTATTGATGCGCGGCGTCAATGATGCGGAGATCGACGCATTTATTGGCTTGACACGGGAGCAGCTTATTGACGTTCGCTTTATCGAGCTGATGCCCATGGGCAAGGGCGACGTTTCCCGCAGGGTGAACGGGGACGAGATATTAAAAACCCGGCCTTGGCTCACAGCCATTCCCCCGCGCTATGCGGGGCAGCCCTCCTTGGATTATCGTGTGGAAGGGCATCAGGGGCGCGTCGGGTTTATCAGCCCCATATCCCACCGGTTCTGCGGCTTGTGTAATCGGGTCAGGGTCATGAGCGACGGCATGCTGCGGCTATGCCTGGGCGTGGATGCCGAAGTATCGCTTAAGGAGGCGCTCGCTCAAAAGGACGACGCCATGCTCGCCCAAATCATTCGGGAAGAGGTTTATCAGAAACCACCCTCGCACCGGTTTGAGGATAAGGGGTTCCATTCGAACAAGGATATGTCAAGGATCGGAGGATAACGTGGCCAGCATCGTATCCGTCAACATCAGCGAAAAAAAGGGAACCATCAAACAGCCCATCCTAGAAGGCCGGCTGATAAAAGGCCATGGTATGGAGGGCGACGCCCACGCAGGCAAATGGCACAGGCAGCTTAGCTTATTGGCGCAGGAAAGCATAGATAAAATGATCGCCATGGGCGGGGGGGACCTACTCCCCGGAATGTTTGCGGAAAACGTCACCACGGAGGGGATCACGCTGTTTACCCTTCCCGTGGGTACAAAGCTGCGTCTTGGGGACTGCCTCGTGGAGGTCACGCAGATCGGAAAGGCCTGCCACAAGCATTGCGAAATTTACCAAAAGCTTGGCGCGTGCATCATGCCCTTTGAAGGCATATTCGCTTCCGTATTGGAGGAAGGTGTCATCCGCCCGGGGGACATAGTGGAGATTGTGGAAGACTAGTGGTAAAATAGCAGTAGTTTTTCACATCATTACTTTGGAGGAACGTATGGCAAAGCAGAACATACTCGTTGCTTTGGGCGGCGGGCCGTCCCCCGTGATTAACGCTTCCCTGCAGGGCGTGCTGGAAAGCTGCCTCAACAACCCGGACGTATTTGACAAGGTCTATTGCGCCGCCCACGGGATTGAGGGCGTTCTATTGGAAGAGCTCATCGATATGCGCGCACAGAGCCGGGAGGAAATTGCCCGCTTAAAGAATACGCCAAGCTCGGGTGCTGTCGGTACCTGCCGCTATAAATTAAAGGACGGCAACGAGGAAGATTACCAGCGCGTGCTCGACGTATTTCAAAAGCACGGTATCACCAGCTTTGTCTATATCGGCGGCAACGATTCCATGGATACTGCGGATAAGATCAACAAGCTCGCGAAAGGGCGGGACATGGAGCTTGCCGTAGTGGGCGTGCCCAAGACCATCGACAACGACGTGGGAGACGAGGCGTTTACCATCATCGATCATACCCCCGGCTATGGCAGTGCGGCGCGCTACTGGTCCAACATCATCATGGAAGCGGAAGAAGAAAACCGAGGCATGTGCGTTTCCGAACGCGTATGCGTGCTGCAGGCGATGGGCCGAAAATCAGGCTTTATTACCGCCGCCGCGCGCCTTGCTGACCCGGAACGCAAAATCCCGCTGCAGATGTATTTTGCAGAATCAGCCCATACATTAGCGAGCCTGACCGATCACGTCAACGACGAATTAAAGCGCAGCGGGCGCTGCATCGTCGTCGTCAACGAAGGATTCAATACCGGCGACCTTGGCGAGCGCAAGGACGGCTTTGGCCATACGGAGTATGGCGCAAGCAAGTCTACCGCCGCGCAAAACGTCATCAACCACTTAAATCATGTTGGTCTTGCCGCGCGCGGCAACGCCGTGGGGCAGGTGCCGGGCATTTTGCAGCGCTCCTGCTCGCTGCACCGCTCCGCCGTGGACGCGCAGGAAGCCTACGGGGTCGGTGCGCACGCGGTAAAACTGATACTGGATGGCCAGAGCGGGTATATGGCCACAATTTTGCGCAAAAAGGCGGAAGCGTATGGGGTCTATTACGATAAGGTAACGCTTAGCGCCGTGGCGAATTCCGAACGGTTTTTGCCCAAGGGTTGGATCACGCCAAATGGCCTAGATGTAACGGACGACTTTATCCGCTACGCGAAGCCCCTGATCGGCGAAGGCGTAGCACCTTTTGAGTATGAAAACGGCATCTTGCGTTTTGCCCGCATCAGCATGCGGCTTGTTGAAAAGCTTTGTCCGCCCTATGTGCCGCAAAACCACAGG
>JAEZIE010000044.1 GCA_023416175.1 Bacillota bacterium | reverse complement strand
CGCGCGATGAGGGCAGGCGTATACGCGTCCACGCGCCCGCTGGTGGTGGGGCCGCAGGGGCCGATGACCTCACCCGGGGCTGCAGGACAGGGCCCGGCGTAATAAATACATGCGCCTTCCATGGGAATGGGCAGTTCTTCCCCAGCCTCGATCATGGCGATCAGCCGCTTGTGCGCAGCGTCGCGGGCGGTATAGGCCGTGCCGTAGAGGGCTACCACATCCCCTGCACGCAGGGCGGAGATGGCTTCCTGAGAAAGTGGGAGGTCAACGCGTTTTGCTTCCATCGTATTCCTCCTTTATAGCGTAGCGCTTGCATGTCGGGCGCAGTGGCACTGTACGTTTACGGCTACGGGCAGGCCCGCGAGATGAGTGGGCAATTCACCGATCAGTACGGCCAGCGCAGTGGTCTTTCCGCCCAGGCCCATGGGGCCGATGCCAAGCGCATTGATGCGGCGAAGAATCTCCTGCTCCAAAGCGGATAATTCCGGGGTTTCGGCAGAGGAGCCAATTTCACGCAGCAACTGGCGCTTTGCTAAAAGCGCCGCGGCCTCCATGGTGCCGCCAATTCCTACGCCGAGTATCACGGGCGGGCACGCGTTGGCGGCCCCGAAGCGCGCAGTTTCCACAATGGCGTCCGCCACACCTTCCACCCCTTTGCTGGGGGTGAGCATGTATAGCCTGCTCATGTTCTCGCTGCCAAATCCCTTGGGCGCGACGGTGATCGTAACGCGGTCCCCCGGTACAAAGCGGATATGCAGGATGGCGGGGGTATTGTCGCCGGTGTTTTGACGGCCAAGCGCCGTCAGAGAGGATTTTCTCAGATATGCCTCGGTATAGGCGCGCCGCACCCCGGCGTTTACGGCCTGGTTGACGTCCCCTTCTATATATACTTCCTGCCCGATGTCTAAAAACACCACCGCAAGCCCGGTATCCTGGCAGCAGGGGCGTCTGGCTGCGCGGGCCATTTTTTCGTTCTCTAATATTTGGCGCAAAGTTTCCTTGGCCGCGCCTTCTTCTTGATCATGCGCCGCTTCCAGGGCAAGCAGCACATCCTCCGGCAGGCGGCACACCGCATCCACGCACAGACCCGCCACTGCGACTTCCACCGCTTCCGCCCTTATGATACGCATACATGTTCCTCCATAGGCTCTGTATAGGGATAGTATAGCATAAAAATGTGGGGAAGGCGCTGTGAAAAGCCAGGGAAAAATGAGGTGCCATATCGCGCTGCTTTTGTTTTCCAAAACTAAACCCGGGGTTTAATGAAGGTGCGTCTGGAGTTGAGGCGCATTTTACATGCATCCTGCATATAAAACAAAAAAGGGCAATAAACGCCGAACTCCGGCGTGCTTTTTTCTGTATGCGCATGGTGAAAACCGTCGTTGACAAACGGACAGCTTTATGTTTCAATAAGTAAGGTTTTGTTTAGAAACAGTAAACAACGAGTTTAGAGTTTTGTGCGAACGCCGCATCGGCGGCATTCATCAGGTAATATGCGCCATATATACGGCGCACAGGGAAAAAAGCGAAAGGAAGCGGCCATGCAGATCGGCGAAAAGATCAAGCGCATGCGGTTGCGCTTAGGGCTCACGCAGGAAGAGCTGGCGGCCCGTACGGAGCTTAGCAAAGGCTTCATTTCCCAGCTTGAGCGTGACTTAACCTCCCCCTCCATCGCCACGTTGATGGATATCTTAGAGACGCTGGGCAGCGATATAGGGGCCTTCTTCCAGGAAACCCCGCCCGAAAAGGTGGTATATACCGCCGCGGACGTGTTTGTGAAGGAGGATGCGGAGAATTTAAGCTCTGTCAGCTGGCTCATTACAAACGCACAGAAGAACGCGCTGGAGCCCATACTCGTCACGCTTGCCCCGGGCGGAAAGAGCTTTCTACACGACCCGCACGAAGGCGAGGAATTCGGGCACATATTGCAGGGGGCGGCCACGTTGTACTTGGGGGAAAAGAAGTATCGCCTGAAAAAGAACGACAGCTTCTATTTTCGGCCCCAAAGCGTGCATTATATAGAGAACAACGGGAAGAAAGAGGCGCACATCCTGTGGATATCAACGCCTCCTACCTTCTAGATAAAAAATAGATTTGCCTATATAGATTCCGCTTTCTTTTGCTACTTTACTTTCGTGGAAAGAAAAGTAGCGTACCTCTCTTATAGCATGGAGGAAACCCTAAATGGGCGACAAGCATTTGATCGAGCTGTTCGACGTTTCCAAGGATTACGATGGGGACGCTGCGCTCAAAAACATCAACCTATATGTAAAGGACGGCGAGTTTTTAACGCTGCTGGGTCCTTCCGGCTGCGGAAAGACGACGATGCTGCGCATCATCGCCGGGTTTGTCATGCCCTCGTCCGGTAAAGTTCTGCTGGACGGTGTCGATGTCGCGCATATCCCGCCCTACAAACGCCGCGTCAATACGGTGTTTCAAAAGTACGCCCTGTTCCCGCATCTGAACGTGTTTGATAACGTGGCGTTCGGGCTGAAGATCAAGAAACTTCCCAAGGCGGAGATCGAAAAGCGCGTGACCGCCATGCTGGAACTTGTGAACTTAAAGGGGTACGAAAAGCGCTGGATCGAGCAGCTTTCCGGCGGGCAGCAGCAGCGCGTGGCGATTGCGCGGGCGCTTGTCAACGAACCCGAAGTGCTGCTTCTGGACGAGCCTCTGGGCGCATTGGACCTTCAGCTGCGCAAGGACATGCAGGTGGAATTAAAGCGCATGCAGCAAAGGCTCGGCATCACGTTTATTTACGTGACGCACGATCAGGAAGAAGCGCTCACCATGAGCGATACCATCGTCGTGCTCAAGGAGGGCGTTATCCAGCAGATCGGCACCCCGCAGGATATCTATAACGAGCCCAAGAACGCGTTCGTGGCGGACTTCATCGGGGAAAGCAATATCCTCCCCGGCGTCATGGAGCGGGATTATTTCGTACGCTTCGGCGGCCATTCTTTTCACTGCGTGGACGCGGGCTTTGGCGTGGAGCAGCCGGTGGAGGTCGTGGTACGCCCGGAAGATGTGGATATCATTCCCACCGAGCGCGTCACTAAGAACGGCATGACGGGCACGGTCAAATCCGTGCTGTTTATGGGTGTGCACTATGAAATTCAGGTGGATACCGGAGATTATCTGTGGATGATCCACACGACGGACGCCGTGGATGCGGGCGAGCGCGTGGGGATTGAAATTTTACCGGACGCCATTCACATTATGGGGAAGAAAGTATGAAGCGCACGGTATTTGCCTACCCCTACGTGGTATGGATGGCGATATTCATATTCGCTCCCATGCTGCTCATTGTATATTACGCCTTCACAATGGACGGCGGCTTCACGCTTGCAAATTTAGCTGGCGCTGCTGATCCGCTGTATCTGGAGGTGCTGCTGCGTTCCATCTGGATGGCGGTACGGGCGACGGCGATATGCCTGTTGCTGGGCTACCCCATTGCCTACCTTCTCTCCCGCATGAAAAAGAGCAAGGCCACCATACTTTCGGTGCTGTTTGTCGTGCCCATGTGGATGAACTTTCTGTTGCGCACCTACGCGTGGCAGGTGCTTTTAAACTCCGGCGGCATACTCAACAGTCTGCTTGCTGCACTTGGGCTGCCGCAGCATGAGTTTTTATACACCGAAGGCGCGGTCATGCTGGGCATGGTGTATAACTTCCTGCCGTTCATGGTGCTGCCCATTCACACAGTGCTTACCAAGATGGACCGTTCGCACATCGAGGCCGCGAACGACTTGGGCGCGAACGGCGTTCAGACGTTTTTCAAAGTAGTGGTGCCGCTCTCCATGCCCGGCGTGGTCTCGGGAATCACCATGGTGTTCATCCCGTCTATCACCACATTTGCCATCTCCCGCCTCTTAGGCGGCGGCAAGTTCATGATGTACGG
>JAEZIE010000307.1 GCA_023416175.1 Bacillota bacterium | reverse complement strand
CCGCCTTTGTCATCGCCAAACAGAGCAAGCATCCGCTCTGCAAGAAAGGCCGCGCGCACAAGCAGCGATGCATCGAAGCCCGCTGCGTACAGTTCGAGAAGCGAGAGACCATAAAAAGCGTAATCGGAAAGCAGGCCCATGTGATTGGCGCGCCCGTCCCGGTAGCGGACAAACAAATCCCCTTCCGGCGTGGTCAATCGCTTCTCGATGCTTTGCTGCGCGTTTTGCGCGGCGGCAAGGTAGGCTTTGTCTCCCAGTACCAGGTACGCCCGTGCAAAAGAGGAGATCATCAGCGCGTTCCACGCGGTCAATTGCTTATCGTCCGTGGCGGGAGGGATGCGTTCTTTACGCAGGGAAAATACATTCGACCGGAGCGCAAGGAGCGCGTCGTTCGGCACAGGCGTGTCCTTATGGTGGAGCAGGTTGGGAATAGACTTGCCTTCAAAATTGCCGCGCTGCGTAATACCGTAAAACGTACAGAACGCGTCCGCGTCAGTTTGGAGCGCGTCCTGAAGTTCTTCCGGCGAAAAGAGATAGAATTTGCCTTCTACCCCCTCGCTGTCCGCATCCTGCCCGCAGTAGAAGCCGCCTTCTATATCGGTCAGCTCGCGCAGCACATAGCGCAGCGTTTCCTCCGTGGCATAGCGGAGTGCAGGCAACTCCTTCTGACGGTACCCCTCCAGATAAGCCATGGCCAGCAGCGCATTGTCATAGAGCATTTTTTCAAAATGTGGCACCAGCCAGCGCTGGTCCGTGGAGTAGCGCGAAAACCCGCCGCCAATATGGTCAAACAGTCCGCCGCGGTACATGTGCAGCAGGGTTCCAATCGCCTGGTCCCTGGGAGTATCCTTTCCGGTCTCCTGCGCATAACGCAGCAAAAACAGCAGGATATGCGGCATGGGGAACTTGGGCGCTTGCGAAAAGCCGCCATACTGCGCGTCGTAGTACGGGGAAATGGACGCTGCCGCCTTATCTAGCATGGCCTCCTCCGGCGTGCGCGGGGGCAGCGTTTCCTTGGCCTGATTTCTCAAATAACGCGTGGTTTCCTCGCCCTGCGCTTCCGCGCGGTCGCGTTCGTTTTTCCAAAGCGATGCTATGGCGGGCAAAAGCTCCATCATGCCCGCAAGCCCACCCCGGCTGCACTTAGGCAAGTATGTCGCCGCAAAAAACGGTTTGGCCTGCGGTGTCATAATGATGGTCAGCGGCCAACCTCCCTGGCCGGTATACGCCTCGCAGACGGACATATAGATGCTGTCGATATCCGGGCGTTCCTCGCGGTCCACCTTGATGGCGACAAAATCCCGGTTCAAAAGGGCGGCCACCTCGTCATCCTCAAAGGATTCGCGCTCCATCACGTGGCACCAGTGGCAGGTGGCGTAGCCGATGGAAAGGAATATGGGCTTATCCTCCTCCACTGCTTTTGCAAACGCCTCGGCACCCCAGGGGTACCAGTCCACGGGGTTGTAAGCGTGTTGAAGAAGATAGGGTGACTTCTCTTTTATCAAATGATTGGCCGACCGGTTTTCTTTTTCCTGCATACTCACGTTACCATCCTCCGGCTGTACTCGTAGTTTTTTCATTCGCCGTTTTATTTTTGCCATCTTGTCGGTTGCCTATTTATTCTCTTCTTCATTAAAGCTTTACCCTGCTTGCTAGCAAGTTGTCACGATTTAAAAAAAATTATTAAAAATAGTATTGACATTGACGTTACGTCAAGGTGTACCTTGGATTTGTCAGGAGGTTGGAACATGGAATACACGGTGCAAAAGCTCGGAAAGCTGGCGGGGATCAGTACTAGGACCCTGCGGTACTACGATGAAATTGGACTTCTTAAGCCGGCAAGGGTCAATTCGTCTGGGTATCGGATCTATGGAAAACAGGAAGTAGTGAAACTCCAGCAGATTCTGTTTTATAGGGAGCTTGGGATGAACCTCGAAGCCATCACGGATATTATGGCGTCGCCTTGCTTTGACAACACGCTTGCCCTGAAGGAGCATCGCGAAAAACTCCTGGCAAAACGGGAACAACTCAATACATTGATTGCGAACGTTGAAAAAACGATCGCAGAATCGGAAGGGAGAATTGTTATGACGGATCAGGAAAAGTTTGAAGGCTTCAAACAGCGGCTGATCGATGAAAATGAAGAGAAGTATGGAAAGGAGGTGCGCGAAAAATACGGGGCTGAACAGGTCGACCGCTCCAATAAGGCCTTCCAGAACATGACCAAGGAGCAGTACGATGCGTTTGAAAAGCTCGGAAAAGATGTCATTGACACATTAAAGGCCGCGTTCGCTGCGGGCGACGCGGGCGGCAAGCTTGCGCAGGACGCGGCGGACCTGCATAGGCAATGGCTCACTTTTGCATGGGGCGGGAGTTACTCTAAGGAAGCCCATGCGGGCATTGCCCAAATGTATGTGGACGATGAGCGGTTCACGGCTTACTACGACAAGGAGCAGCCGGGCCTGGCGAAATTTTTACGGGATGCGGTGCATATTTATACGGGCGTGAATGAGTAAGGAAGAATAATGAAGCCCTGGCGCAGCCGGGGCTTCGTGTCAATGACGCAAATTTATCTGTCTTTCAGGGCGTTTTCGCGTATGGGCGGCGCGCGGCAGCAATACAAGCGCTCCCCCCAAGGCCAGAAGTGCTGTGCCAGCCGGGATGCGCGGTGCATCGCCCGTCCCCGGTGGATCGGGAATGGATTCCCCGTCGGTCGGAATAGCGTTGAGTACCGCTAAATACCAGCCATCGTCATCCCGTCCCAAGGTCATTTCTCCTGATTTCGCACATACAATGATCGGAAAGTCGCTAAAAACGGGGCTTTGTTGTACGAAGTCCGTTAAGTCATAAAACTGGTCATCCTCGACTTCAACGACAACAGCATTCCATTTTACAGTGGTTATATAGGTGTACGTTTCCCCGAGAATGTCTTCCGCAACGCCGCGCAGTTCCTCCAGTTCCGCAGGAGAGTATGCAGCGGCAAACGCGGGCACTGGTAACAGAAGCAGCAATGCGATGCAGAGAATTGCGGATAACTTCCTTAGCAAAACGAGCTTATCAAAAAGCGCCATACAACCACCTCTTTTCATAAACATTGTATCCAGATTAAATGATAAACGCAATGATTCTGGAAGACTAAAGTGATCGTTTCAACTGTTACAGCGTAT
>JAEZIE010000306.1 GCA_023416175.1 Bacillota bacterium | reverse complement strand
GGTTCGGTCGCACCTTCGCTCATGACCGGCAAAGGCTACACCATTTCCCACAAGATGCTCGATAAGGGCAAGGAAGACCTGGGCGGCGTTGCCTGGGGCTGTAATCAGGGCAGGGTAAAGCCCGGTCCCATGACGTATTTGAGCGCCAAGACCGAGGAAGGCAGGCTCGTATTCTATGTGGGCGAAGGCCGCATGACGGACGATCCCATTGAGGATGCGTTCTTTGGCTGCGCAGGTGTCGCGGAAATCCCACACCTGCAGACCGTTTTGAAGGGTATCTGCAAGGAAGGATTCCGGCACCATGTCAGCCTGACGCTGGCACATGTGGAGGAAGCCATCCGTGAGGCGTTCGAGACGTATCTTGGGTATGATATTGTAGAGTTGATGTAAGCCAATAGCTATAAAAAGACCGGCGGGATATCCCGCCGGTTTTGCTTTTGATGCTATCCTTACTTCTGCCCGTAATAGGCGTTTTTGCCGTGCTTACGGAAATAGTGTTTGTCCAATAGATGCTGATCCACCGGCGTGGCATCGGGCTTGACGGTAACAGTGACGGAGGCCATGGCCGCGACTTCTTCAAGCACGATGGCGTTATGGACGCATTCATGCGCGTCCTTGCCCCAGGCAAACGGGCCGTGGCCATGGATGAGCACAGCGGGCACCGCCACGGGGTCGATATTACGGTTGTGAAATGTCTCGACAATCACATTGCCCGTTTCCTCCTCGTACGCGCCGCCGATCTCGCCTTCGGAGAGCTTGCGTGCACAGGGAATGGGGCCGTAGAAATAATCCGCATGCGTGGTGCCAAACGCGGGGATATCCCGCCCGGCCTGCGCCCACGCGGTCGCCATACGGGAATGCGTATGCGCCACGCTGCCGATGCCGGGGAAATTGCGGTAGAGCACCAAGTGCGTCGCAAGATCGGAACTGGGACGCAGCTTTCCTTCGAGCACCTTTCCATAAAGATCCGTCACCACCAGATCCTCTACGCGCAGTTCCTCATACGGAACGCCGCTGGGCTTGATGACGACCTCGCCCGTTTCCCTGTCGATAGCACTGACATTTCCCCATGTGAATATCGCTAGGCCGGAGCTTTGCAGCTGTTTGTTGGCTAGCAGGACCTCCTGCTTCATTGCTTCTTTCATGTGTATTCCTCCTGATCTTATTCGGCGGATACTGTACCCAGGGCCAAATAGGCGCATTCCGCATCGGTTAAAGCAACCTGGAGCGCCGCCGTATTCCTTTTGACATGTGCGGGCGTGCTGGCGGCAATAATGGGGAACACCCTGAGCTTTTGGTTTAGCAGCCACGCGATGGAGATATCCGCCACCGTGCAGCCTTTTTGCGCCGCAAGCTCTTCCGCGCGAGTTAAACGCCCGTAATTGATATCCGCATGGTAGCCGAACATGGCGTCCCGATTGAGAATTCCTTCGGCGCGTTCCCAATCCTTGCTTCTGAGCTTCCCTGAGAATATGCCATGCCCCAAACTGGAATAAGCGAATATGGGCATGCCCTGGGAAAGGTACCATTCCCGCTCCGCCTCTTGCTCGGGAGCAGAAATACTGATGCAGCCGCCGCTGCCACCCCATGGGTCTCGGACCATTGCGGCAAGACCAAACTGAGGGCTACTTGCTGCAAACGGAGAAAGTCCATGCTCTGCGGCATATGCGTTGGCCTCGGCGATGCGCGCAGCAGTCCAGTTGGAACCGCCATACAGGCCAATTTTCCCTTCTTCCTGGCAGGCATGCAGCTGCTCCACAATGGGACCGACCTCCACGTTGGGGTCGTCGCGGTGCAGAAAATACAGATCGATATGATCGGTTTGCAGACGTTCCAGTGATTGTGCAATATCCTGCGCGACGTCCTTGGGCGTTACGCGGTCCACTCCGTGATATGGGTGCGCGCCTTTTGTGATAACCACGATTTTATCGCGCACATTGCGGCTTTTGATCCAGCGGCCCAAGGCGCTCTCGCTGCCTTGATAGTTCTCCGCAGTATCAAATGTGTTAATGCCCGCTTCCAGCGCGGCATCAAGCGTCTCACCTGCATCCTCACCGCGCAGCATAGTGGGGAATGCGCAGCCAAACACCAAGCGTGATACCGGAAGAGGGATTCCTTGAATGTTCGTGTATTGCATGACGGGTGCTCCTTTCTCGATTTGACAGAATGGAAGCTTCATAGAAATGGTTGCCCCGCAGTTTATTGCAGGGCAACCATATTCGTTTTTCTTACTATACCCCTTAACTTAGCCCCGCGCAAGCGCGATGCCGACGACGAGCGCCAGGAGCAGAAGCCCTACGATGACAACGATGATAGCGTCCATTCCGCGCTTGGATATCTTGATCTTGTCATACAGCCTGTAACGCCTTCGTTGCGGGGCCTCGCCGGTAAATACCGTTTGCCCGTCCGGCAGCTTTAAAGGCTTGATGTTTTTCTCTTCGCTTTCCATTACTTCTTCGCCAGGTACTTGCGCACGTCGATGGCCACGGCCAGTATGATGATCAGGCCTTTTATGATGTACTGCAGGTATGCGTTGATGCCCAGGAAGTAGAGGCTGTAGTTGATGGCCTGCAATATGATGCTGCCCACCACTACGCCCGGAATATTGCCAACACCTCCTGAGAAGGAGACGCCGCCGATAACGCAGGCAGAGATCGCGTCCAGCTCGTAGTTGATACCCGTGTTCGCACCAACAGACTGCACGCGCGCGGCCTCCAGGAACGCCGCGATACCGTAGAGCACGCCCGCCATGAGGTACACCAGCATGATGGTCTTGGGTACGTTCACACCGGAGACCGCTGCGGCTTCCTCATTGCCGCCAACCGCAAACATGTTCTTGCCCAGCGTCGTCTTGTTCCAGATAAAGTACATGATGACCGCAAGGATCAGGAAGTAGAAGATGACATACGGTATTTTGATGGTATCCGATATTTTTACGGTGTTGTTCACGATATTCAGGAACGGCTGCTCGAAGGTGGAGAGCGCCTGCGCCGAACCCGAGGGCTGCGACTCAATATAGATACATGTCGTACCATAAGCAATCAGCTGCGTACCCAGCGTAATGATGAACGCATGCAAATGCAACTTCGCCACGCCAAAGCCGTTGATCAGGCTGAATATCACCGCCACTAAGATGGCGAGCGCAAACGGAATCCACAAGCTGATGGGTTCTGTCATCTGCGGGTACATTCTGGAAGCATACTGTGTGGATTGCACCAGCGAAGCTGTTATAGCAGCGGATAGCCCCAGCACGCGTCCAATGGAAAGGTCCGTGCCCGCCAGTACAATGAGGCCTGCGCACCCGAGCGCCAATATGCCCTTGGTGGAAGCCTGTTTGAGGATGTTGATGAAGTTGGAAAGCGTTGCGAATTTAGGCTCTATGAGGATGACCGCCAGGATGATAGCGCCTAATATGAAATAGAGCGCATAGTTGAGCAGAAATTCGCCGATCTTTCTGTGGTTGACTTTTGCTTTTTCCATACTGTTGCCCCCGGTTCCCTAAACGTATTTTGCTGCTAGGCGCATGATGGTTTCCTGTTCGCCCGCTATCATACCAAAGTCCTTGCCCCGTTCCACAATGCCGCTCACGCGGCCGTTGCTCATGACGAGAATGCGGTCGCAGATACCCAAAAGTTCCGGCATTTCGGAGGATACCATAATCACGCCCTTGCCGTCTTTGGCAAGGTCGAGTATCAGCTGGTAAATTTCATATTTTGCGCCGACATCAATGCCGCGGGTGGGTTCATCCAGCAGCAGCACCTCGGGGCTTGTTAAAAGCCAACGCCCTATGATGACCTTTTGCTGGTTACCGCCTGAGAGGTACTTGATATGCGTCTTGTGCCCCGGGGTCTTTACTTTGAGGCTATCGACCACCCAAGTCGTATCCTTGGACATACGTCTGCGGCTCAAAAAGCCGCCCTTTGCATAGGCGCGTACGTTTGCAATAACAGAATTGAAAAGTATGTTCATTTCCGGAAACAGGCCGGTCGCGCGCCGTTCTTCTGTAATAAGCGCAAATCCGTTTTTGATTGCCGACTGTGCATTTTTGTTCTGTATTGGCTTTCCGTGCAGCAGCAGCTCACCGCCACCCAGCGTATTTACGCCAAAGAGCGTGCCTAAAAGCTCCGTCCTTCGTGAGCCGACAAGCCCCGATATGCCAAGCACTTCGCCGCTTCGTAACGTAAAGCTTACGTCGGAGCAGGCAGGCGCATACTTGCCGGAGATATTCTTTGCCTCAAGCAGCACTTCGCCGGGCATGTTGTTCTTGGGCGGAAAGCGGTGCTCCATATCGCGGTTGACCATTAACCTTATGATCTCATCCGTGCTCAGTTCCGAAGCCGGGTGGGTCGCTACCCATTGGCCATCCCGCATGATGGTGACCTCGGAGCAGATGCGCAAGATTTCGTCTATTCTATGAGAGATGTAGATGATACCTACATTTTTTTCGCAAAGTTTATCGAGTATTCGAAACAGGTGTTCCACCTCGTCGTCGGTAAGAGATGAAGTTGGTTCGTCCAGCACCAGTACCTTGGCGTTGTAAGAGACCGCCTTAGCGATTTCCACCATCTGCCTTTTGGATACAGAGAGGGTATGGATCATGGCCTTAGGGTTGACGTCGATCTCCAACTCCTCAAATATCTTCTTGGTCTCATTGTACATGGCCTTATGGTCCACCACGCCATGCTTGCCGGGAAAGCGCCCCAGCCACATGTTTTCCATGACATTGCGCCGTAATACCTGATTAAGTTCCTGGTGCACCATGGCGACGCCATTATCAAGCGCATTCCGCGGGTTGATGAAATTGACCGGCTTGCCTTCCATTTTGATGGTGCCGGCATCCTTTTTATAAATGCCAAAAAGGCACTTCATCAAAGTGCTTTTTCCCGCTCCGTTCTCTCCCATCAGTGCGTGAACCGTGCCGCCCTTGAGCCTGAACTGCGCGCGGTCGAGCGCCTTGACGCCGGGAAAGGACTTTTCGATATCCATCATTTCAAGCAGATAGGTTTGTTCCATGTTATGTTTCACCAGCTCCCTGATCTATAAGGAGAGGCGTCCCACTGGACGCATCCATAGCGGAACGCCTCTCTTGGTTCAGTGTCTAAGTACCTTCAAACGATCCGTTTGCTACTCCGTGATCTTGGCATAGGGGATACGGATGGAATAACCGTCAGCCGCGAGCTTATAGCTGGTGCCTTCGAACCAATCCTTGCCCAGCGCCTTGTTGACCGCGAGTGTGACGCACGCTTTACCCATAGCAGCGCCGTCCTGCTGTACGGTAGCCGTCATCTTGCCGGCTTTGATGGCTTCAAGCGCCGCATCCACTGCGTCAACGCCGATGACGACGATGTTCGGGTCGCCTGCAACGCCGGTGTTATAGCCAACCGCGTTGAGCGCCGCAATCGCGCCAAGGCCCATCATGTCGTTGTTGGCGAATATGACTTCGATCTGCTCACCATAGTTTGCAAACGCCGCCGTCATGGCGTCCTGTGCCTGCGCCTGGTCCCAGTTGCAGACTAAAGTTTCACCCAGCTGCTCGAGCTGCAGGCCGTTCTTAACAGCAGTCTCTACAGAGTACTGGCTGCGCGCGATAGCTTCCGGGTTGTTGGGCTCGCCCATGAACATGATGTACTGGAGCTTGCCGTCGCCGTTCTTATCGATGGAAGCGTCGGCCTTGTAGAGGTCTGCAAGGATTTCGCCCTGCATATCGCCAGCTTCACGCGGCGTGGTGCCGATGAAGATGGAGCCGGGGTCCTTGATGACGGACTGGATGGTGTTTTCCACGGGCTCCTTGTTGTAGAACAGGAACGGTACGCCGTTGGCCTTGTCAACCAAGCTCTGGCCGGAAGCAACTTCCGCGAGGTTGATGATGACAAAATCCGGCTGGGAGGCAAACATGATATCCGCCTGGTCGTTCTGGGTGGCCATGCTGTCGTTGGCGTCCTGCATTTCCAGGTTGATCTTAATGCCAAGCTGGGTGCCGAGTTCTTCGGCATACTTGGTCATCGCGGTACGGACCGTGGAGCCGTAGGCATCGTCAAATTTCCATACGAGCACGCCGATGTTAAGTTCCTTGGGAGCTTCAGCAGCGGGCGCCGCGGGTGCGGCCGGGGCTTCAGCAGCGGGTGCCTGGGCGGGGGCGGCGGGAGGCGCTGCGGGCGTGCAAGCAGCTAGAGACGCTACCAAAGCGAGTGCCATGACGAGAGCAAACAGTTTTTTCATGGTGTTCCTCCTTGATATGATATGTATTGTTTAAAGGGGCTTTGCCCTTTAAGCGCAAACACTTAAAGCAATGGAGGCAGGCATTGAGTTCCAGTTGGCATGAAATAAAATGGCGAAAAACAGAGATTAAGCGTAGCGGTATGCATAGGGCTA
The DNA here is from genome assembly GCA_023416175.1 of Bacillota bacterium. GTDB lineage: Bacteria > Bacillota > Clostridia > Christensenellales > CAG-138 > JAEYLA01. The sequence goes on along the minus strand of JAEZIE010000306.1, from coordinate 3,791 downwards.
GGTAAAAAAGTTTGCTATTGAAAGAAAAAAATCAGAAACATTAACGTTAATGTATTATACAACGGCAGAAAAAAATTGTCAAGTCCCCTCTGTTTTAGAAACATGTATTCTTGTAGAAAAATAACCAGAAACTATGAAAAAATAATACAAATCAATACATTATTTTCGGGAGACGGAAAGGGCTGACGCCGCCTTAGGCTGGCCTACAGCGGCTTAACGCTGTTCCTGCCGATCAACTCGGTTTCAAGCGTCTTTTGCCAGTACTCTTCCTGCGGATGGTCGCCGCGTATGCGCTTTAAGAGGATATGAACTGCCTGCCCCGCAACTTCCTTCTTTTTGTTGTCGACGCTCGCCAGGCGAGTGGGCAACGGAAAATTGGATTGAATGTTGTCAAAGCCGATGATGGAAATATCCTCAGGTATCCGGAAGCCTTCATTCTGCAGATACTGCATGAGCACCAGCGCCACAATATCGCTGAATGCAAATATCGCCGTAAAATGCGTACCTTTTTTGATGATATCGCCGATAATCTTCTGGCTGCCGTTGCCTTTAATGGGCACCTCGCAAATCAATTCCTCCCGAATGGGGATGCCTGCTTCTGTAAGCGCATCGCAATAGCCAAGCATGCGGTTGAACGCACTCGAATTATATGCCGGCCCTTGTACAAGTAAAATATCCTTGTGGCCGTTCTCCAGAAGATATTTGGTAGCCTGGTAGCCGCCCAACCTGTCGTCTGCCACCACAAAATCCGTTTCCACTTCAACGGAGCGCCGAGCAAACAGCACGAACGGCACACCGGATTCCTTAAGAAATCGCGTGTTGCGCTCGGATTGCTGCGCGGGACATATGAGAATGCCGTCCACATTGCGGTTGAGCGCGGTCTGTATAGCAAGGTATTCCGTATCGTCGTCTTCGGAGGTGTTGAGTAGTATCGTGGAGTAGCCGTGCCGTCTTGCGTTCTTCTCCACCTCTTCTGTGATGATACTGTAAAATAGATTGGAAACATCGCCGACAATCACGGCGATGGTATGCGTATATCCCGAACGGAGGCTTGCCGCTATGGTGTTGCCCATATAGCCCATTTCGCTTGCAACCTGCTGGATATGCGTTCGCGTTTCCTCGGAGATATCCTGCATGTTTCTGAGCGCCCGCGAAACCGTATTGATGCTGAAGCCGGTTTTTAATGCGACGTCCTTGAGCGTGGTCCGGCTCTTCGGTCTAGGTGGCATAGGCTAATCTATCATCCTCGCTGCAGATGTGTTTTTGTAGTACAATTAGAAAATCTTTCTGAAACGATCATAGCATGTTTGACTTCGCTTGTCTAATATAATCAAAAGCGTCCGCCGGACTCTTCATGCAAAGCAAAACGTATGCCGCTTAAAAGCACGCATGTTGTCCATACTCCTTTTTTTCGTGTATACTATAGTCTGCGGCGGAGCATCCGCCCGGATCAAACAGCGATTAGAGGATTTGGAACGAATGAAAGCGATCATGTATGGCGCAGGGAATATCGGGCGCGGCTTTATCGGCGCGATGTTCTCGCAATCCGGCTATGAAGTGACATTTATTGATGTGGCGGAAGCCGTGGTATCCCAGCTCAATCAGGACAACGCGTATCCGCAGCGCATCGTCAGCAATGAAGGATTTACGGACGTGCTCATCGAGCATGTGAACGCCATCGACGGCAGGGATCAAGAAGCTGTGACCAACGCCATAGCCGAAGCCGATATCATGGCGACGGCGGTGGGCGTCAACGTATTAAAATTTGTAGCGCCATTGATTGCGGCAGGGTTGAAAAAACGCTTTCTCAATCCCCGCCCGCTCAACATCATCATCTGCGAAAACCTGATGGACGCCAACAAAGTGCTCGAAGGTATGCTAAAAGAGCAGATGACCGAGCAGGAGCAGCGCCTGATGGATACATACGTAGGGCTGGTGGAAGCCTCCATTGGCCGCATGGTTCCCATCCAGAAGCCGGAAATGCAGGAAGGCAACCTCTTGCGTGTCTGCGTGGAGAAATACGATTACCTGCCCGTGGACAAGGACGCATTTGTGGGCGGCATACCGGAGCTAAAAAACCTCGTGCCCTTCTCCCCATTTGATTTTTACATCAAGCGCAAGCTGTACATCCACAATATGGGCCATGCTACCTGCGCCTACCTGGGGCAGCTTGCGGGCGTCACCTACATCTATGAAAGCATTGCGCAGCCCCTCATTCGCCTCGCGGTACACAACGCGATGCTCGAAAGTGCGTTTGCCCTTTCTGCCCGTTACGGGGTACATGCGAGCGATATTTCCATGCACATCGACGATCTTATCACCCGCTTCCAGAACGCGGCATTGGGCGACACCTGCGCGCGTGTGGGTGCGGACGCGCGGCGCAAACTCTCTCCCGACGACCGTATGATAGGCTCGGCCAGCCTGTGCTTAAAAGAACGCGGTGTTCCCGTGTTTATCTGCCTGGGCGCGGGCGCTGCAGTATACGCGTTCCTGGCCCAGGAAAACATGGAGCAAACTGAAAAGAACGCGAAAAAGGCGCTGCTGGAAGTCAGCGGCCTTACTAAGGACAGCGAGCTTTTGCCCGTGATATTGGAATTCTACGGGCTTTTTGCCGCGCATACGCCGTTTGACGCGGTGCTGAAAAAAGCGGACACGCTGCGCCTGAAGCTGAGGGGGCAAATCATTTAGTCCGGGGTATTTCTCCCTTGCTAAGCCGCTCATGACCGTGCTATACTGATCGAAAATTAAATACAGAGGATTTCAGGTGCCGTAAGGCCGGGGTTGCTCGGCCGGCTTAACAAGGAAGAGGGGTAAATTCCCCCACGATCCCGTCGCTGTAAAGGCGGAGCCTGCATCAAAGCGCCACTGGGCAACCGGGAAGGCGGATGCGGACGAAGATGCCTCGAGTCAGAAGACTTGCCTGAAAACCCGGTGCAAGGAGCCACGAGGAATGGCGTTCGTACCAGGCCTTGCCGTATATATACGGCAGGCTTATCCTTCTTTGCAGCAGGCGTTTGAAATCCCCTTGTATGAACAAGGGGGTTTTTTATATGGAGAAAAAACGGATAAACAAAAAACTTTGGATACTTGCGGCGGCAATCGTGGTACTCATTGCAGCGTTCCTGCTGGTGTACCAGAACTTTGCAGGAAAGCCCGTTGTGGGGGCGAAAGAACTCTCCATCTCCATTTTCCACGGCGATGGCAGCGAAAAAGAATTCACGCTGCATACGGACCAGGAATATCTTAGGGGCGCGCTGGAAGAACAAAAACTTATTTCCGGAACGGAAAGTGATTTTGGGCTGTATGTACTCACAGTCGATGGGGAAACCGTGGACGAGAGCAAGCAGCAATGGTGGATGTTCACAAAAGATGGCGAACAGGTCAATACCGGCGTGGATCTGACGCCCGTGCAGGATGGTGAGTCGTATGAAATCACCCTTAAAACCGGCTGGTAACATCCCTTATCCCGTACGCAGCATCGCGCTGATGGGCGTATTGGGCGCGCTTTTAATCCTGGTGCAGGTAGGGCTTGCAGTTCTGCCCAATATTGAGCTGATATCGCTGCTCGTTATCCTCTATACGCTGGTGTTCGGGAAAAGCGCGTTCATCCCGGTGTTACTATTCACCCTGGTGGAAGGCCTTATTTACGGGTTTGGCTTGTGGTGGCTGAATTATCTGTATATCTGGCCGCTGCTGGTTTTAATTGCGCTGCTTTTTAAAACGCAGCGCAGCCCCATATTCTGGGCAATCGTCAGCGCGGCGTACGGGCTTTGCTTCGGCGCGCTGTGCGC
>JAEZIE010000285.1 GCA_023416175.1 Bacillota bacterium | reverse complement strand
CAGATGCGGTTTTATGAGAAGAATGGCGCGCTTATGATGCAGCCATATGCCCGGGACTTTAGATATGCTATACTCTTAAGAGAACCCTAAGCCAAACCGGAGGAGCTATGGACCACAACCATTTTTTTGAACTGATCAAAGAGAACAAGGTCTCCGGCCTGTTCTTGTTTTATGGCGAAGAAGAATTCGTAAAGCTCAGCGCGCTCAATGCGTTGCTTTCCCGTATCGACCCTGTCGCCCGTGACCTCAACGTGCAGGAGTTTGAGAAGCCTCAAGCTTCCGCTGTACAGGCTGCGTGTGAGACGCTGCCCTTTTTTGCAGAGAGCAGGCTTGTTATCTGCCGGGAAATGGCGGACAGCGAAGCCATACAACTTATCCCCTATGCCGCTTCCATTCCCGAGACCACCACGCTCATCCTCTATATGCGCGGCAAGTGCGGAACTTCACTGTTGAACGCCGTAAAAAAGGAAGGCCGCGATGTGCTCTTTGATATGCTGAGCGTGCAGGAGGCCGTGAAACTGGTGCAGCAGCGCATGCGAAAGCGCAACGCACAGATCAATCTCTCCACCGCGCAGCTGCTTGTTGATATGGTGGGCACGGATGTATATGCCCTGCAAAACGAATTGAACAAAGCAGCCGATTACGCCGGGAGTTCTCCCGTCACACAAGAAGTGTTAAAAGCCTGCGTCACGCCTAACCCGGAATTTCAGCGTTTTCGGATGCTGGACGCGCTGCTTTGGGGCAAGCCGGAGGCGCTTACCATGCTGCGGCATCTGTTGCGGGACGGATCGGAAACCGTGTTCGGCCTGGCCCATTTCTTCACCGGCCAGTTTAAAAACATGCTGGGCGCGCGGCTGCTGTTGGATACCCGTACCAAGGAGTTTGAGATCGGGAAGAAGCTTGGCCTTTCCCCCATGCCAACAAAAGCAGCCGTCTCCGGCGCAAAACGATTAAGCGCCGAGGAATTGCGCGCGGCAGTCGCCGATTTTTCCGCTATCGATCATCTGCAGATCAGCGGAAAAGCGCCCGGTGAGCGCGCGCTCGAAGCCGCCGTGCTGCGCTACTTCTGCAAGGAGAAAGTAAAGCTGCAGGCGTAGGTACTTTAAAATGTAGGAAGCGGCATAGGCCGCTTCTTTTTTTGTTGGATTCCGTGTTGATCCCGGTTTAGCTGTTTTTCAATTGCTCCAGAATTGCCTGCATGCGCTGCTGCTGCGCCGGGTCCAGCATGGGGGCAATCATTGAAGCAAACGAATCCATGCGCGCATTGGACATATTGCCCGCTGCACGCTCCTTACTGACCATAGCCTGCAACTCAGCAAGAAGATCCGGCTCACTTTTGCCCTGATAATAATCCACCACGCTTTTTACCTGACGTATCGCTTCCGGGTCGATTCCCTTCGCCATTTCGTTCAATTGGTCAGGGTTTTGCTTCATACTGCGAAGATCGGGCTTTTTCATGATGCTTCCCTCCTGCTGTTAAAAAGATATCCTCAATCATCATATGCGCCGGGTTAGCCATAAGTGCACAACCTTGCTTCAGGCGCATATGATGCTAAATAGGTGACTAAACAAGGAGGTGGCCATATGCCCAGATATGCGCCGCATTCACTGCCATCCAGCGGTTCCCGTCCGCCCGCTCAGCAAGCTGTGAATGCATATGATACAGAAGAACCGATATCCACGGATAGCGGCCAACCGGCCATACTGTTGGGGCAGCACATCAGGCGTGAGCGAGGCATGCAAGGGGTACAGCGGTATGTCGTTTCCATGCGGGAACATCTTACCGAAAGTGAATATGAAGACCTGTGCCATGCAATGGGTGTCCCGACAGACCTGCAGCTGCCGCAGCAGCACCGCGCTGCGCCGCAGCAGCACACCATCCCGAATGCGCAGGAGAACGCTTACGCCGCGCAGCCGCAGGCCTCCAACCAAAACAATATGCAGATGATTCAGATGCTCATGCAGATGATGAGCGGCATGAATGGCATGGGCGGAAGCACGGGTGGTGGCATGGGCGGCCTGAACATGAACGGTATGAATCCCCTGTTGCTCGCCCAGATGATGCAAAACGGCATGGGTGGCGCCGGAGTGAACGGCGGCACGTCTGGCGGCGGCATGAACGGCATGAACCCCCTGCTTCTTGCACAAATGTTAAGCTCCATGCAGAACAGATAACCGGAGGACAGACGCCGGAATGAAAAACAGCGCCGGAATTGAGCTTCCGACGCTGTTCGCTGTACGTTGTAATACTATTATTTTACGATTCCCATGAAACCCATAAAGGCAAGGGACATCAAGCCTGCGCTCACCAGAGTAATGGGGAAACCACGGAACGCCTGGGGCACCTTGGAGGTCGTAAGCCTTTCCCGAACGCCAACGATCAGCACGATGGCAACGAGGAAGCCAATTCCGCCAAACGCGCCGGAAAGCACGCTCTTGACGAGACCATACTGGCCCAGCGTATTGAGCGCGACAACGCCCAGAACGGCGCTGTTTCCCATAACCAGCGGGAAGTAGAGCCCCAGATCCGGGTTGCTCTTATTCACGACCGCCTGACCCGCAAGCGTAAGCGCCGCGATCACAGCAAGGAAGCAAATGGTCGCAAGGTAAGTGACTTCAAGCGGAACTAAGACCCATTGATAGATCGCAAAACCAAGGAACGAAACAAGCGTCATTACGATCATTACCATAAGGCCCATACCAGCGGCGGCCTTAACGCGATCGCCCTTCGCTGAGAACGGCAGTACCCCCAAAGCACGGGAGAATATAAAGTTGCTTGTAAAAATGCAGGCCACCATAAACAGCAGCGCTTCACCAATTCCGGAAAAGCCCTCTAACGTCATGCCTTGGCACCCCCTTCTTGCGTATCTTCCGCCGTCTTGCCTTTGCGGATAAAGTAGTTGACGATGCCATAAATTACACCCAGCAGTACGAACCCACCGGGCACTGCCTTCAATATCAACATCGGCTCAAAGCCTTCCCCGAACACGTTCGCCCCAAACAGCGTGCCGTAGCCCAGAAGCTCGCGCACAGCGGAAAGGATAACGAGTATCAGCGCAAACAGCAGGCCGGTGACCAAACCGTCGACCCCTGCGGATACGATATGCGGCTTTTCATCAGCGCCATTGACGCGGGAAAGGAGTATGCAGCTGACCGACATCAGCGGAACATAAATGCCCAAGCTTGTGCTTAAGCCGGGTAAGAATGCGGCAAGCAGCATCTGCACCGCAGTTGCGAACAAACCTATGATGAGCACATAAGCAAACGGGCGGGCTTGTTTGGGCAGGAGTCCGCGCACAAGTGCGATGATCTTATTGGAACAGATCAGCACGAGGGCAGTCGCCAGTCCAAGGCCCAATCCATTCCATGCATGAGCTGTTACCGCGAGCGTTGCGCAAGCCGCTACCATCAAACGAAGCGCCAGATTTTCCGGTAAAATGCCTCCAAAGAAGGCGCTGACCATTTTCTTCTGCTTCATGCGTTTGCCTCCTTCGCGGACGAACCATATACCCTGGGGCGCATGTATTTGTCGATGAGCGGGGTAACGAGGTTCATCAGCAGTATCGCATAGGTAACACCCTCAGGGTAGCTTCCATAGGCGCGGATCACGGATACCAATACGCCGCAGCCCAATGCAAACCACGCCTGGCCTTTGATGGTCATGGGGCTGGTGCTATAATCCGTCGCCATGAACACGGCGCCAAACATAACGCCGCCGGAAAGTATGGCGCGCAGCGCATCGCCATCAAACGTGAACGCGCCCTGCGGGCCCATCACCCACGCTAAGAGCGCCGTAACGCCAAGGAATATCACCGGCACATGCGGAAATACCACCCTTCTTGCGATCAGGTACACAAGGCCGATCAGAATGGCGACCTTGCTTACTTCCCCGATGCAGCCTGGAATGTTGCCGAGGAATAAATCCATGTTGCTTGCATCAAAACCGGCAAGCACAGTGGGGGAAGAAACCGCATCCACGCCACTGAAGTTTGTGGGCAACGTAAACCGGGTGAGGTGTACCGGCCAGGAGGCAAGGAGTATCGCGCGGCCGACGAGAGCGGGGTTTAAGAAGTTATCGCCGATGCCGCCAAAGAGCTGCTTGACGAGTATGATGGCGATGGCGCTTCCCAGCACGGCAAGCCACCATGGCGCACCGACTGGGAGGTTGAGCCCGAGCAGCAGGCCTGTGACGAGGGCTGAAAAATCACCTACCCGTACGGGCAGCTTCATCAGCTTCTGCCATAGATACTCCGCAAGCACGGCGGAAGCCATGCTGAGCACTAGAAGCAGCAGTGCCTTGGGCCCAAAGAAATATACGCCCGCAAGAGAAGCCGGAATGAGCGCGATGACGACGTCACGCATCATGCTCCTGGTGTTGTCCCTGTTGCGGACATGAGGGGCGGGAGCTACGTTCAAGTTCATTTTTTTGCACCTCCCCTTTGGGCAACAATGATCTGATCCTTTGCAACTTTAAACGATTGTGTGAGACGGAGCTTTGCCGGGCAGACGAAAGAGCAGCTGCCGCAGACGATGCAATCCATCACGTTTTCCGCTTCGGCGGCCTCAAGATCGCCCGCCTCGCAGTAATGTTTGAGGAGATACGGCCTAAGGCCGGCCGGACATACCGCGACGCAGCGCGCGCAGCGGATGCAGGGGTTCTCTTCAAGTTCCTTGGCGTCTTCCTGGGAGTAGACGACGATACCGTTTGTCGCCTTTGTCATGGAAACTTCGTCGCTGATGGCCGGGATACCGGTCATCGCGCCGCCTGCGGTTATCTTTCCGGGTTCCTTAGAATACCCGCCGCACTCTTTTATTGCGTCCGCAAATGTGGTGCCAACGCGCAACCGCAGGTTTGCGGGCTTATTGACGCAGCCTGTAACCGTGGTAATACGGGAGATGAGCGGACGCCCGGTTGTGATGGCTTCCGCAATAGCAGCAGCGGTACCTACATTGAGCACGATCACGTGCGCGTCAAGCGGCAGCTTCTTCTGGGGAACCTCCCTGCCCGTTACGGCCTTGATGAGCTGCTTTTCACCGCCCTGCGGGTACTTGGTTATAAGTTCAGCTACCTCTACGCCTTCGCGGCCCTGCGCCGCCTTTTTCATAATTGCGATAGCCTCAGGCTTGTTATCTTCAATGGCGATGACGCCACGCTTGACGTTCAATGCGCGCATGGCAGCCCGAAGCCCGTCCACTATTTTCTCAGGATGCTCCAGCATCAGCCGGTAATCCGCCGTTAAGTGCGTTTCACATTCCGCGCCGTTCAATATGATGGTGTCGCAATACTGGCCCTCACGCGCGGTAAGCTTCACGTGCGTGGGGAAGCAGGCGCCGCCCATGCCGCAGATGCCTGCGTTTTTGACGGCTGGTACGATGAGGGAAGGATCCACCGTCTCCACATCCCCCAAGCCTGCGATGCCTTCCATCCATTCGTCCTTATGGTCGTTTTGAATGGTCACGCACATGACAGGATTGGGCGAAAGCTGCTGTTTGAACGAAACGTCGGTGACCGTACCTGAAACGCTCGCGTAAACAGGAAGGCCAAGCGGGCCAACTGGTTCTCCGATTATCTGGCCAAGCTTGACATAATCTCCCTTCTGTACGCAGGGGGAGCTGGGCGCACCCAAGTGCATGCCCATCAGAATACATACCTTGTCCGCAGTGAAGTCCCTTACCGGGAGATCCTTTGTGGGGAGCTTGCCTTCATGCACGTCATGCATGGGATAAACGCCACCCTGAAAGGTTAGCTTTGGCAAAGCTGACACCATCCTTTCCGCTTTTTACGTAAAACTATTCTATACAGCAAAAAAGGGTATGCTCACCCTTTTTTGAAAGAACCATATTGATAGAGCAAGCCATAAAATGTACATTTTCGTTTCCCATAAAATCCGTTAGTATTATAACATGCCCCCTATGGTTTTGCATCATTTAATTTGCTGAATAATTATCAAAAGCTCGAACAATCTTATAAGCATGCAGAAAAATGGCAAAACATCGCGCTTTTCGCTTTCGATAGCCGCCATATGCACCGGGATTGCCAACGGCCTGTTTGGTGCAGGCGGCGGCATGCTCGCCGTCGTCGTTTTAGAGCGCCTGTGCAAACTGAAAAGCGAGGATGCGCATGCGACGGCGCTGATGGTGATGCTGCCGCTCTCCATCGTCAGCATAGTAGTCTATTTGATCCGCGGGGCGATCCAATTTGATTTTGTACCCATCGTGACGCTGGGCGTGCTCCCCGGCAGCCTGTTGGGCGCAAAGCTACTGGGAAAGATGCGCTCGGTCTGGATTGACCGGCTGTTCGCGCTGCTGATGCTTGCGGCGGGAATTCGGCTTGTTCTATGAGTTTTGTTTGGTATCTGCTCGCCGGGCTTGCTTCCGGCGTGCTTTCCGGCATGGGTATGGGCGGCGGCACGGTGCTCATACCGATTTTGACGCTCTTTTTAAGCATGGATCAGCACGCGGCACAGGGCGTCAATATGCTTGCGTTTTTGCCGGGCGCTGCGCTCGCCCTCTACATTCACCGGCGGGACGGGCGGTTAAAGGCAAAAACAGCGCTTCCTCTTCTTCTTTGGGGGGGAATCGGCGCAATTGGCGGGGCATTTTTAGCGACTTGCCTGGAGGCGGAATGGTTGAAAAAAGCGTTCGGCATATTCTTAATTGTACTGGCTTTCTTACAGTTTTTGCGATCCAAGAAGAAAAAGAATGGGGAATGAATATCTCCAAACAATACAAAAAGCCCGGCCAAGCCGGACTTTTAAATTGCACCGATTATTTTACGCTTTCCTGAAAATTGATGACCGGGGCGTTGACCGCGGTCTTATTGATATCCACCGTCTGATCAAGGAGTTCTTTGCGGAATATACGCGTATCTCTGGGCGCATTGATGCCCAGGCGTACGCGGTCTCCTTCGACAGATACCACCTCTATCGTGATATCCGGGCCGATCGCAAGCAGCTCACCGGCTTTGCGCGAAAGTACCAGCATCCGCTTCCCCTCCTTTCAATTTCCGCATGACAGCATCATAAATTGGAAACCGGATAGGGAGATCCGAAGCATCGATTACGATCTGCTTACCCGCACCAAGCTTTAAGTTGATAATTATGGGCGCGGCAAGATTAACCGTCATTTTTTGAATGTCTTCGGGAATAACCACCACATTGAGGATCAACAGGTCGTTATTGTTATCGACCTCAAGGCCCTTCAGTTCGTTTTCGCGGATCTCAATGTAGTAATCCTCCAATAACTCAAAGGGGATTACTACCGGCAGGGAGATATACTTGTTCTCTGTGGATTGCAGCCAGTATAGCGGCTTGGTTTCGTTGATCTCCAAAATGATAAATTTGTGCAGTTCCTCAAACCCCGGTATACCGTTTGGGAAATCAATGATCTTGCTGTCATTCAAGTTGAAATCCCCAAATCTGGCCGTTTCAATCAGCATTTGCATGAACCCCCTATCCGAAAAAGCAACAACAGAGATGATTATATTTCCTGATCCACTTTGGCGCCCACAGCGCCTGGTATATGTTCCAAATTGACTCTGATCTTTACCAAAGGCCGGTGTCTAAGGTGCACTTCCACCGCGTAGGGTTCCCATTCGATTGTTGGTCTGAAATCCTTGTCCCACTCGATCTGCAAAACGGGATCCGTCCATTCTATGGTGCAATAGCCGGGGTCCCATTCAATACGGGCCTTCTCTTTGGGCATGAGCCCAACATTGAGTTCGGGCATGTCCTTCACAGAAACCGAAACCGCCACTTTTTCAAACGCCATCGGATCTGTGACATCCTTCAAAATATCGCCGCGCTCTACGATGGAGCGGATCGCATCGAGTACTTTTTGTTTCCCTTTTGCAGCAAAATCTTTACCCGACTGGAGCGGGGATGGTTGTCCGCTGTCTTTTCGAACATCTTCCCATTTGATATCGAACGAAGGCATTTTCCGTTCGATCTTCATTTTGGGATCGGAACGCCTGATTTTAAAATTGGGCCGCTTGTGCTCGATATACATTTTTGCGGGGCGTGATGTAATTTCAATCACAGCACGCTGGGTATGGATACTAAGCGAGTTCATTATATCACACCCCCGCTTCTTATTTCAAATAATCAACCAACGTCGGCTGGATAATATTGGATCCGATTTTCAAAGCAAACAAATAGACAGCCTCTGCCATTTTATACCGCATAATAACTTCCGCCTGGTCGGCGTCTTCGACTTTGGATTTGATATCCGTATAATTGATTTCGTCATCCTCATACCGGTTTTCCATCATGGTGAGCCGGTTGTTCCTTGCGCCGATCTCAGCGGTTCTGGCCATGACATCCGACTGGGCAATCTGAAATCTTTCAATAAATGCACTCAAATCATTCGAAGTGGCTCCCCCGGAAAGTGCGGTATCAAACTCCTGAAACAGATTATAAATGTTGTTTGTACCGCTGCCCAGAAGCTCGATGCCGTTGATGGTGGCGGTCATCGTCACGTCGTACCCAAGCTCAATACTGGTATTTTGCGTGGCCTGGTCCTGAAGCGCGGCGTTGTTCACCGTCACGTCGAGCCCATTGTACAAAAGATTGCCGGAAGCGTCGAGTGTAAACGGTGTCTTGCTGGAATTATAGCCGCCGAATATGTACTGGTTGGCGACTTTCGTATTGCCCAAATTGAGTATATGCTTCTTCAACTGCGCGATTTCGGCCGAAGTCGCCGCGCGGTCCTCTTCCGAATAGGTGTCGGATGTCGTTTGCACTGCGCGCTCATATGCGGTCTGCAGCATTTTATTGATCTCTTTCAGAGCGGCTTCCGTCTGCTTTAAAATATCCTGCGCGGAACCGACATTCTCCTTGTACTGCTCAAGCCTTGCGAGCTTGACGCGCGCATTCATACTACCCAAAACCCCTACCGGATCATCCGAAAGCTTGGTGATACGCTTCCCTGAAGAAAGCTGGGTCTGGTAATTCTGCATGGCGGTGAGGTTGTTATTGAGGTTCGCCAAAAACGAACTCGTCATCATATTTGTAGTAATGCGCATGCAGCATCCCTGCCTTTCCTTATCCTTAACCGTACTCTTGCTATCTTCCGACGATGCCGGTCCCGTTGATCAGCTTGTCCAGCGCCTCATCAATGGAGGTAATCACGCGGGAGGAGGCATTGTACATATGCTGGTATTTCATCAACTGCACCATTTCCTCATCCACGGATACCCCCGAGACCGATTCCTTGCGTCCTTGCAAATTGCTTACCAGTGCTTGCTGGCTCGTTAGCATATTGGCAGCATGTGCGCTTCCCACGCCCAGCTCCACCACAAGATTTTTTAAGAAACCTTCGAAGCTTGTGTTGCCCATGACCACGGATGACGTGCCCAAAGCCGCGAGCTTGAGCGCGTTCTCGTTGTTCCTGTCCTGCGGATCGCTGGAAGAAAGATTGATCTGTTTGCTCGAAGCCGCAATCTGATACACATCACCCAACACGGCATCCGAAAGCTTGATGTTCCCCGCTGTAATCGAGGTGTAGTCCTCTACACCGCCAACGACGTCCACGTTAAACATATAGACGCCTGTCTGGGAGGTTACGGAATCATGCGGCATTGTCCAGCCGGTCTTATGAATATCGTTAAATTGCTTGGCAATACCGCGCACAAGCGTATTCAGGCCGTTCATGAGGTACGGGATCCCGATATTGTCGGCCGTATTGCCATCCCGAAGCTGACGATAGCCCGCCATTTCCCCGTTTGTATAGTTGACTTCCGTTTCCGCCGCGTCATCCATATGCACCGAGTAAAACCCGTTCGCATCGGCTTTTACCTTTAAACCATAGGACGTTCCGTGGTCTACCACGGTATTGCCTGCAATCCTCACGCTTAAGCGTCCCTGGGAGTCGGTGGAATAATCCATATCCGTCAGGGTAGAGAGCTCATCGAGCAATAGGTTACGTTTGTCGTTCAGATCGTTGGCATTTTCGCCGCTCATTTCAAAGGTTTCTATGCTCAGATTAAAATCAGCAATGGATTTTGTAATCTCGTTGATGCGGTTTACCGTTACGCCGATGGAATCGTTCATTTGCGACTGCAGGTCGGTGAGCTGCTTATAGTAATGCTGAAACGTCTGGGTAAGCGTAATGGCTGTCTGCTGCACATTGGTGCGGATTTCCTTGCTGACAGGGTCCTTTGAAAGCTCCTGTACGCTGTCGAAAAAGTTCGAAAGCGAGTTGGAGAGGCTTGCGGTCTTTGTTTCATTAAAGAGCGATTCGAGATATTCCAGCTCCGCTGTGCGGGTTTCCCACTGGCCAAGGCTGGAGTTTTCGCCCCTGAGCGCGCGGTCGACATAGGCGTTGCGAAGCTGTTCCACCGCCTGTACTTTAACGCCCCTGCCAACGGCACCATTTGACAACGGAAGATACCTTGCCAAAAGAGAACCGGGATCGATGGAGACAAGGGACAAACGCTGCCTTGTATATCCATTCGTATCGGCATTTGCGATATTATGACCGGCCAAATTGATGCCCTTCTGGCTGATAAAAAGACCGGTCTTTGCGATTTCCAATCCGTAAAACGACATAATCCCTCACGCTTCCTGGTCGATAAGCCTTCTTCCCTGCTGAAACTCCGGATTTACTTGGCCGGAACTGCCGTACGTACCACCCACCGGCTTTTCCTGCATTAAAATATCCATGCAGAAGGAGGTGTACTGAAGCTGCATCTGCAGCAAGCTTTGGTTAAGTTCATTGAGGGCGGAGAGCTCGCGTACTACTTCCTGATAGCGACTCCTCAGGTGGTCAAGCTCCCCCCGCTCCTGAGCTGAAAGATCCTTTACAATATAATCAAACGTGATCTTTCCTTCATAACCGGTTTCTTTTGCAACACGGTCAAACAGGCTCTCCCTGCGGGCGGATGCGGCATGCAGGGAATTGACCGCCTCATCCTCCAGCTTGATGAGCATGTTCAGCCCATCCAGGTCGTTTTTGATCAACGCTGCTTTCTTATTCTTTGCGTATTGCAGCAGGCTTACATAAATTTCCATCTCGCCAGCCATGCAATATTCAAGTTCTTTTAGTAGGTCCCGCATGGCAGTACCTCGCTTTTCGAAAGGACTTTTTTACAGTTCAAATATCTTCTCCGCTACCTTTTCGGCCGGTATGAAGTAGGTATTGTTTTCAACCTTCTGTTTGATGGAACTGATCTTTGCAGCCCTCGTAGGATCCTGGACGTTCAGCGCCTCGCGGGCTGCTTTGAGCGTTGCGGAAAAGGATTTTGCGGTGCTGGATAGTTCGACCTGGTCCGCCACCATAACGCGGCTTGTACTGACCGGCTGAAAATCCTTTACGCACAGATACTGGCTGTAGATCTCCTTCGGAGGGATCGAATTTACTCTCATATCGTCACTTCCCTGCTTTCGCGTTCAATTCGGTAAGTTTATCTTCGGTTGTTGTCAAAATGTTTGCGTCCCTGATATTCCATTGACGAGGACGCTTTCTTTTCCGCCACTTTTGCGGCGTTGGCTTCGGCTATGGTGTCCAAAAGCTTGGATAACCGTTCCTTGCAATCCGTACAGATCTTTCCGCCGGGAATCGCCTTCCCGCAATGTTCGCAGCGTATACTTTCGCTTGGCACGGAAAGCGTCAGCCGCTCTTCCTTAAGAAACTGAAGGATGCTCCGTTCGCTCACTCCCGTCTCCCGTGAAATTTCCGAGATATCAGCTCCGGGATGCTGATAAAGGTAATCCCGCACCAACCGAAATTCCTGATCCAACCGTTCTTCACAATCGAGGCACGTGTAGTTCCCCATGGACTGAAACAGCCTGCCGCATATTCTGCACTGCCTTACCTGCATCAAGACTTCCTCCTTTAATCGTCCCCTTCATCGTCAAGCGGATTATGAACGCATGTTATTTGCCATGGCGGCCATTTCATCCGCCGTGCGCACCGCCTGCGATGCGAAGGAGAAAGCCTTTTGGGCGCGAATGAGCGTTGTCATCTCCGTCGCCATATCCACATTGGAGGATTCGAGATACCCCACACGCACTTCCGGGCTTTCCATCGTCTGCGCTTCCCCGGAAGCGGCGGTAGCGCGGAATGTGCTGCTGCCTGCAGCTTCCAAGCCTTCGTTGTTCAAAAAGGAAGAGATCTTCAACGTCGCAAACGACGTGGGCGTAGCCGACGTCGCGCCGCCGGCCGTGGCGGCTTGTTTGATATATAACTGCCCTTTGCCGTCAACGCTAAGGGTGCTCATATCTCCCTCGGGTACCTGAATCTTGCCGCTTTGGCCCTGTACATAGCGACCCTCGGAATCTACCAGATACCTTGTTCCTCCTTCTACGGAAAACGCAAATGCGCCGTTGCGCGTATACAGTTCATTGCCGTCCTGATCCTCCAGAGTAAAGAACCCGTCCTTCACAAGGCAGAAATCCAGAGGCACGCCGGTGAGCATGGGCGTACCCATTGCAAACGACTTATTAATGGACGAAACCCGCACCCCAGTGCCGCGCTGGAGTGGATCGCCATCGGTGGGCCTTGTCATGGTGCTGTAGAGCGTATCCTTAAAATTGACGCTGCTTGACTTAAAACCGGCTGTGTTCACATTGGCGATGTTATTTGCAATCACATCAAGCTGCTGCTGCTGTGCACGCAGCGCGCTTTTTGCTGATAAAGAGGTCTGCATCATGGCTTACAATACCTATACCTTTCCGATGTCGTTGACAGCCCGGCCCAGCGTTTCATCAATCATTTTCACAATCCGCTGGCTGGTTTCAAAACTTCTTGAGGCCGCCATCATGTTGAGCGTTTCGTTTGTAATATCCGTATTGGAGGTTTCGAGGCTTCCCTGCCGTACGACAACTCCCTGCGCGGTTTGCGCCTGTTGGTTGTTTTCGTTGACGTAGAGGTTGTTTCCCGCCTTCTTCAAACCGGCTTTATCCGCAAAGGATACGATACGCAACGCGCCAAGATTGGTCCCCTCCGCGTTGGTGATGTTTCCGTTTGAGTCCACGGTGACATTCGTCGTATCGATCTTCAGAAATCCGTTTGTACCCAGTACCCGGTTGCCGTCGCTGGTAACAAGGTACCCTTCGTTGTTGATGGCAAAGTTGCCGTCGCGCGTATAGCGGTCCCCCGCTGTGGTGGAGATGGCAAAGAAGCCGTCCCCTGTGAGAGCGAAGTCCAAGCTCCTGTCCGTCTGCTTTAAGCTTCCCTCATCAAAGGAGGTCACGAGCTCATCGATATGTACGCCGGTGTTGAGCGGACCGACGCCCCCTGTCATATTACTGGGATCGTTCACCCGCTCCAGGTACATATCACCAAACGAACGTGAAATGAGACTGTCGGATTTAAACCCTACAGTATCCATGTTGGCGATATTGTTTGCGATAACATCCACTTTCTTCCGCTGCACCAGCATGTTGGTGGCGGAAAGATACAGGCTTCGCAGCATAGTTCCTCCAAAGGCAATACGATCGCCTATTCCGTATAGATACAGTATCGAAAAAAATGCCCTGGACTTTAGAAAAAATTTAAATGCTTTTTCCTATTTGATGCCAAGCGCAAGATCAACTTCCCCGCGGGAAATGGAAAGTTCCTGCGCAATGCGGTCCGGCGTAAGGCCCGTTTCGTGGAGTTCCATCACCCGGTCGCGCAGGGTTTTCTTTTTGGGGCCAGGCTTCTTGCGTTCTGAAGCCAGAGACACCCGTTCTGTTTCCTGCTGGGGATGCACCGTCCTGGGCCGCCCGCGGCCGCGTTTAACCGGCTCTTCCACACGCTGCTCGCTGCTGCTACGGATTCCCGTCGTCAGATGCTGCATACGTTCGAGCATGGAAGCCACTTCTTCGCGCTCCTCACGGACCGCAGCGCGTGTTTCTTCCATTTCTTCCTGCATGCTGGCCATCGCATACTCGAATTTACGAAACAGGGCAAGGAGTTCCTCTTCCCGTTCGCTGAAATCCTCCGGCGGGGGCGGCTTCAAAACGTCCTCTTTCTGGTTCCGTTTGAGCACGCTGCTCAGATATACCGTGGCGCACACAAGAAGAAATACAAAAAAAGCAAACAAATAATAGGTGTAGTCCATTTTAACCTCTTCCATATGGCGGCATCAGCCGATGCCCCTATATCTCAATATCGATCTTCCTGGGCTCTCCGGGCAGGGGTTTATGTTCCTGCTTTTTTTCTTCTCGCTTCTGTTCCTGCTGCCGCTTTTCACGCTCTTTTTCCCTCTGAATAACAACATTGGAGGGTTCGTAGACATCCTGTACCTGTTGCTGAGCGATCTTCGCGTCGTGCATGGCACGGCTTTGAATGTGCGCCTGCGCCATCTCTCCGCTTTTTTGGAGGTTGCTTGCCTCTTTGGAAAAGTCCGTTACCTTATGGATCATGATCTTGGAGCCTATGCCTTCAAACGCCACAAAATCTCCTCCTTCCTAACGGTCGTCCTGCCCCAAAGGCATTCCTAATTGAATATCGTCTGCAGCCTGGAGCGGAACTTCATAATTACCTTGGAATGGATCTGCGAAGCGCGGGATTCCGAGACCCCTAAAATGCCCGCAATTTCTTTGAGCGTAAGCTCTTCATAATAATACAGCGTGATGACAAGGCGCTCTTTCTCGGGCAGCGTTTCAATCAGCTCCGCAAGCACCTTCTTCATCTCATTGTTTTCCACGTTTTCTTCCGGGGTTTCTCCCTTATCCTGCACGACTTGGCCAAGAGAGCAGTCGCTTGAGATCATCTCTTCAAAATGCATGACGTTAAACATATGCATTTTGTTTACGATCTTCTGCATCTCCTTCTCGTTCATACCCAGGTATGCGGCCACCTCGGTGTCCGTAGGCTCCCTTGAAAGCTCCTTTTCCAGCTCGCTGTAAGCAGCGCTGATCGCCTGAATTTTCCTCCGCAGGCTGGAGGGCGCCCAGTC
This sequence comes from Bacillota bacterium, assembly GCA_023416175.1. Taxonomy (GTDB): domain Bacteria; phylum Bacillota; class Clostridia; order Christensenellales; family CAG-138; genus JAEYLA01. The sequence goes on along the minus strand of JAEZIE010000285.1, from coordinate 753 downwards.
CTGCTTGCGCATATGGTCGATAATCTCCCCGCGAATGCGCAGGGAGGCATAATTTTCAAACTGGATTTCGCGCTTGACGTCAAATTTGCTGATGGCATCGATCAGACCCAGCACACCGCAACTCAATAAATCGTCAAAGTTGCTGTATCCCTCATAGGTGGGCAACAATCGATAAACGATGCGCTTAACCAAGTACATATAATGCAGGACGATCTCATTCTTCACTTCCTGAGAGCTATCCCGCGCATATTGCTCCCAAAGCGTCTGCGCCCTATCGTATGCTGCTTCTGCCATGCTTGTCCCTCCCGGATGTTACATCTTTCTGGCGAGTCGACCCAAATGGCCGCGTCAAAAGCGCTCACGGGCGCTTATCCACCGCCCAGCAGACGCTTCAAAAATCCTGCTATGCTCTTTTCACCTGTATCGGGCATATTTAAAAGATTCATTGCCAGACGCTGAAATTGATAGGCCGCCTTGCAGTCCGGAAAACTCACCAACAGCGGCATTTGCAACTTAACAGCGCGCGACATGTGCTCATCCCTTAATATATACCCCAATCCATTCACAGAAACGCCCGCATACTGGCTCGAAATGCGTGTAAATCCATCCAACGCTGAAATCGCTTCCTTTTCGGTATCCGCCATGTTCACCACGAGGCGGATATTGGGGAACATGTTGCGCTGCCCCATGATTTTAACAAGCGCGTACGCATCCATAAAGGCAGTGGGCTCAGGCGTCGTCACAAGTATGGTA
>JAEZIE010000179.1 GCA_023416175.1 Bacillota bacterium | reverse complement strand
TACCTGCCAAACGGCGCAAACTTATCAAGTAACCTAAAGAGTAGTATATCATCTACGGCAGGGCGCGTAAACGGCGTTGCCGCGGATTTCATTATCTCTTGGCGGGAACAATTTCCAGCCAGTAATTGTCCGGATCGGCAATGAAATAGATGCCCATCTGCGGGTTTTCATAGCAGATGCAGCCCATCTCTTTATGGCGGGCGTGCGCGGCTTGATAATCCTCCGCCTCAAAGGCAAGATGGAATTCATTCTCGCCCAAATCGTAAGCCTGCGGATGGTCTTTTACCCAGGTCAGCTCCAGCTGATGGCCGCCGGTACCATCTGAAAGAAACACCAGCCGGAACGAGCCGTCGGCCGCCGTCTTTTCTCGCACAGGCGCAAGCCCCAGCGCCTCTTTATAAAAAGCGAGACTCTTCTCCAAATCCGTCACATTGAAGTTGTTGTGTATCATCCGAAAACGCATTTATGATTTCCCTTTCTTCTTTGGCCTTCGGCGCTGACGCGCCGCGCCTCTATTATAGCACAGTTCTTATCCGCGCAATCCCGGAAAGAAAGCCTCTTTTTGTGCGCTGCCCGCAGTCGTACACGGACGCCGCGCTCAGAAGATTGCAAAGCGAATACGCATAAATTTGCCATTCATGGCTCATTGTGCTATACATCCTGTCATCTATTTTTTATAATAAGGTATGGAATTGTAGATCAAGCACATCTTTTTGAAATGAGGAGCCACCCATGCAAACAAAGCAGCGGCATTTTACAAAAACTGAAACCGCGTGGATGCTCTACGATTGGGCAAACTCCGCCTATTCCATACTGGTTGCGGCTGTCCTGCCGCTGTTTGCCAGTTCCATGGCCGAAGGCGCAGGGGTATCCGCAGTACAGCACACCGCAAACTGGGGTTACGCAAGTTCGCTTACAGGGCTTGTTGTGGCGGTGCTTGCGCCGATATTGGGTTCCATCGCGGATTACCGTACGCTACGGATGCGCCTGTTTACCGCATTCTTTGCGGTGGGCGTGCTCTCCACAGGGCTCATCCCCGTCACCAATATGTACATCGGTCTGTTGATTTTATACGGTATCACCAACTTCGGTTTCTCCGGCGCGAACGTGTTTTATGATGCGTTCCTTGTGGACGTCACCACACCCGAACGCATGGATAAAGTAAGCACCTGGGGCTTTGGCCTGGGCTATATCGGCGGCAGCACCATACCGTTCCTTGTCAGCATCGCGCTGATTATGAAAGGGTCCCTTCTCGGCATTGACGAACTGATGGCCATGCGCATCTCCTGCTTCATTACCGCCGCATGGTGGGCGCTCTTTACCATTCCGTTCTTCCGCAACGTCCGGCAAATCACCGCCATCAATCCGGAGCCGCATATGATTGCAAACAGCTTGAAGCGTCTGGGCGGCACCCTCCGGGATATCCGAAAACACAAGCACCTGTTTATATTCCTCATCGCATACTTCTTTTACATTGACGGCGTGGGCACCATCATCAAAATGGCTTCCACCTACGCTTCGGCGCTCGGCCTTGACGCCACCAGCATCATACTGGGCCTGCTGCTCACTCAGGTGGTTGCCTTCCCGTGCTCCATCCTCTACGGCAAACTGTGCGACCGGTTTTCCACCAAGAAGATGCTCTATTTTGGTATTGCGACCTACCTGCTTGTATGCGTGGTGGGCTTTGTCATGGCGCACGCCTGGCAGTTTTTCCTGCTTGCAGGCCTTGTTGGCACCGCGCAGGGCGGCATCCAGGCGCTTTCCCGCTCCTATTTTGGAAAGCTGATACCGGATAAGCACCGCGCGGGCGAATTCTTCGGGCTTTATAACATATTTGGCAAATTTGAAAGCGTACTAGGTACGGCGCTGATGGGCTTAGTGGTCTCCCTGACTGGCCGGATCAATGACGGCGTGCTGCCCGTGGCTGTTACGTTTATCATCGGCGCAGTGCTGCTGTTCTTTGTGCGGGAGGAGAAGGCCGCATGATGAAAAGAAAGCCCGACAAGGCTTTCTCAGAGTATCAAAAAATCTGCTTAAGGGATTACAAGGTATCGGTGCTTTGAGCACCGACGATAATTTTTTTTGATTTGGGGAAACGCAGTTTCCCCAACCCCCTTCCCTAAGAGAACCCGTACTTCAGGGTGCGGGGGGGGGCGAAGCCCGCCCGCTATAAAATACAAAAATTTACCGTCGCCACCACAGGCTTAGTGTCCGACACGCCTCTCGCCGAGGACGCCGCAGGTGGCGATACCTACAAAACACAAAACATATGGATGCCTCTCTTGACACACTCAAAGCCCTTCGGGGCTATTATTTTGGCTATAAAAAAAGAAAACCCGTCAGGGTTTTCAACAATTATATTCATTATTCATTATCAATTATTCATCACTTTGCCGCGTCCCGCAGCTTGCTGATGATGCGGTTTTCCAAGCGCGAGATCTGAACCTGGGAAACGCCCATTAATTGCGCGATTTCCGATTGGGTCTTGTCCTGAAAATATCGCAGTACAATGAGCTGCCTCTCCCGCGCCTCCAGATGGCCCAAAAGCTCTTTTAAGAGGATGCGGTCTACCACGAATGTATCCTCCGCGCCCTCCTGCTGCATGCGGTCCATCAGCGTTGCCTCCGAGCCGTCGTCATACACATGCTCATAAAGCGAGACATGCGGACGCACCGCATCAAGGGCAGCCGCGATATCTTCCGGTTCCGCGTCCACCTCCCGGGCAATCTCCTGTATGCCCGGGTCGCTGCCCAGCGTACGCCGCAAACGTTCCTGCGCCGCAGCCACGCGGGTCGCAAGCTCCTTGATGGACCGGCTGACCTTGATCATCCCGTCGTCCCGCAGGAACCGCTTGATTTCCCCGGCAATCATGGGTACTGCATAGGTAGAGAAGCGGACGTTGAATGCTTCGTCGTAATTTTGGATGGCTTTCACCAGCCCCAGACAGCCGATCTGGAACAAATCATCAAATTCAATTCCCCTGCCGAGGTATTTTTTTACGATAGATTTCACAAGCGCTGCGTTGTGCCGCACCAGCTCCTCCATCGCCAAACTATCCCCGCTCTGTGCGCTGCGTATGAGCGGGAGAACCTCCTCATGGGGCAGCGGCGCTGCGTCCATCATTGCGTCGCCTGCCTCTTGAATGCTTTTTTCATGGTCACTTCGGTGCCGCCGTTCACGCGGGAGTTCACCGTTACCTCATCCATGAATGTTTCCATCAGCGTAAAGCCCATGCCGGAACGCTCCAGCTCCGGGTGGGTGGTATAAAACGGCTGCCGCGCCAGTGAAACGTCCGGGATGCCCACGCCGCTGTCCCGTACGGTGAGGGTGCACGTATCCCCTTCTATACGCCCTTCCAGCACGACCTGCCCTGTGGTATTCGCATAGCCGTGGATGATGGCGTTGGTAACCGCCTCAGAAACCGCGGTACGCACGTCCGTCAACTCCTCAATCGTCGGGTTTAACGGCGTGATGAAAGCGCCCGCTACCGAGCGCGCAAACGCTTCATTTTGCGAAAGGCTCAAAAACTCCAGACGCATTTGATTGTCATGCATGTCCATACCCCTCTTTTCCCCTCTTGATGCCCGTAATACTAATCCGCATTTCATTCGTTCCTCTAAAGCGGATTAGTAGATACTAAGCCCGTTCCACCAACGCGTACAGGCCGGATAACCGGAAGATCCGGTCGATGTTCGCCGGTACCCCTGCAAGCAACAGCCGCCCGCCGCGGGCGTTGAGCGCCCGGTAACGGCCAAGTACTACGCCCAGGCCTGAACTGTCCATAAAGCTTACGCCGGATAGATCCAGGATAAGCTCCTTTACCGTCAGGTCCGCAATCAGCGCGTCCAGCGCCTCACGTACCCCTTCCGCGCTGTGGTGGTCCAGCTCGCCGGACAATCGCACCTTCAAACGCTGCCCCTTCCGGGTTGCGTCAAGTTCCATGTTCTCCCCTCCTCTTCCGGGCTTAAAAGCCCAGGACATCCCTCATTTGTGCCTGTGTTGTATTCTTCCTTGCCTGCTGCCGCTCCTTTGTAAAATCGGGGGCGCTTTTGCGGGATCTCCACTGTGTTTGTCGAAACGGCCTTTTTTGTTTTAGAAAAGTCTTAAATGGACCGGACTCCCCCGTTTGCAGTATGCCCGCCAGAGGAAAGTTTTATACATGGGAAAGGGAGGGGGAGAAATGCCGTCGATCTGCTGCGGGATTCATTTCTCTGTTTTTACGCAAACTTTATTGTGCAAACAAAACTATAATGTGGTATGCTTAGCGAGCTAGGCAATGAATGCCTGGGAGAATGGAGATATTTTTAAATTGGCAGACAAAACACTTACTTGCAGAGACTGCGGTACCGGCTTCCTGTTCAGCGAGAGCGAACAAAACTTTTATGCGGAAAAGGGCTTTACGAATGAGCCCCAGCGGTGCCCGGAATGCAGGGCTGCAAGGAAGAACCAGCAGCGCGGTGGCGGCGGCAGAGGCGGATATGGCAATTCGGAACGCGAGATGTTCCCCGCAGTGTGCGCTCAGTGCGGCAGAGACACAATGGTTCCTTTCCGGCCATCCAACGACAAGCCGGTTTATTGTAAGGACTGTTTCCAACCACAGGGACGTTCAAGAGACAGGTATTAAAAGTAAAGCCCCGCTTCTTTATAGAGGCGGGGTTCTTTATTGGACCAAAGGATATGGCTACTCAGTCTTACGGCAATCAGATATTATACGTACGCCAAGTCTCAGAGTTATTCAAAAAAACTTTGGTATATCGAACAAGGCATCTGCGAGAACATTCACCACAGCAAAACGGGAGCATACTTTACGCATCCTCCCGTTTATATTTCCCTTCATAACGTCGGATGCAATCCGCTGTTATGATATAAAGTCAAATTCCCATTCGCCCAGCCGTATGGTGCTGCCGTCGGTAGCGCCTGCGTCTTTTAATGCCTGCACGATCCCGCCCTTCTGCAGTAGCTGCTGGAAGCGGCGCATGGAGGTTTCGTCGTTCGGGTCGGTGGTATCGAGTATCTTTTCCACATCCCCGCCCGTTACCACATACGCGCCGTCGTCCCCGCGGGTTACCGCAAAGCCCGGTTCATACTGCGGCTTTAGCTCGAGTTCTTCCTCTTCAAACTCCAGAACGGGGGGGAGGGTACCTAGCATGCGTACCGTGGCGTCCAATAACTGTTCCAGCCCCTGATGCGCTGCCGCGGAGATGGGGTAGACGGGAACGTTCAGGGGCTCCAGATACTCCTTGAGCATCTCCAGCCCTTCTTCCGCGCCCGTAATATCCATTTTGTTTCCCGCAACGATCTGGGGGAGGGACATCAGCTTGTCGCTGTAGGCCGCAAGCTCCGCGCGGATGCTCGCATAATCCTCTACCGGGTCACGTCCTTCGCTGCCGCTGACGTCAACCACGTGAATCAGCATCCGCGTGCGCTCGATATGCCGCAAAAATTCGTGCCCCAGGCCTGCACCCTCGGAAGCGCCCTCAATTAAGCCAGGGATATCCGCCAGTACAAAGCTCTTTTCATACCGCTGCACCACGCCGAGATTAGGGGTGAGAGTGGTAAAGTGATAGTTCGCAATCTTGGGTTTGGCCGCCGTCAGCACGGAAAGCAACGTGGACTTGCCCACGTTGGGAAGGCCGATTAAGCCCACATCCGCAATTGTCTTTAATTCCAGCTCCACCTCGCGGTCCATCGTCTTTGCGCCGGGGGAGGCGAACCTTGGCGTCTGCCGCGTAGGGGTGGCGAACCTCGCGTTCCCCTTGCCGCCGCGCCCGCCGAACAATAGCG
>JAEZIE010000254.1 GCA_023416175.1 Bacillota bacterium | reverse complement strand
GTCAGAACCTCGCCGGTACGCGCGTCGTGCATGCGCATCATGCCGTTTCGGTCGCACTGGAGCACATAGGCGTTCTCGTTTTTATCATAGATGACCACCGGAGAACTCCAGTAATCCCGGTACTGCTCATAGCGCCAAACTTCCTCGCCCGTCTCCTTGTTGTAGGCGACGAGCCTGCCGCCGTTACCGGTCTTTGTTTCCCCGTTTTCCGTATACGTTACGGGCACGAGCGTGGCGTTATAGATCACAAGGTCGCTGATGTTGCCGTGGCCCACGTGCGGGGTCGTCAGCGTACCGCCGTTGCTGGAGGTATTGCCAAAGCGCGCTTCCCATTCATTTTCCCAGATGATTTTGCCGGTACGCCCGTCGATCTTGCGGTGATAGCTCTTGCCCTTGCCTGCATCTCTCGCGCCGGGCTGCTTATCCACCTCGTTGGCGGTGTAGAGGTAGAAGGTCTGGTTCGGGATATCCTCTTCAATGACGATGCTGGTATCGCTATCGTCCGTCACATCCACCACGTACTGGAGCTTCAACGTATTGAGGTCCAGGCACTGGAGCCTTCCGCCGTTGTCGGTAAAGAAGGCGTAGTTGCGGAACGCGGCCACAGAATTTTCAATACCTACCCAGCGTTTGTCGTTTTCCTCCGCAAAGCCGTAGCCGTCGCCCTTGTAGCGATACTTTTGCAACGGGCCGGGGCTGACGGAAACGGTACCCGCAGCTGCATCAAAATTGGAGTTGAGCTTAAAGGTATAGAATATGCCGTTTTCGCCGGGGGCAATGATGGTATCCGTTGCTGCATTAACGAGCGCACTGGAGTCATATGCCTGCCAGCCCCGGTAAGAGAACGAATCTTTGCCGCCGAACTTCCAGACCACCTTATTTTGGATAAGGTCGATGATGCGGAACCACGCGCCGGATACGCCGTCCTCGGTGCTCGTGATGCCCTGGCCGGTATAGAGCAGAGGATAGCCGCGCGGGTCGAGCGAGGCCGTACCCTTGGTGACTACACCAAGTTTGATCGGGTTCCGCGTGGGCTTGCCGGTCTCCAGTTCCAGGAAGTAAATGTGGCCGTCCATGGTGGTGTAGATGACTTCCACAAAGCCGTCCTTGTTCTTGAACTCATCATACACGCCTAAGACTTTGCGGGTCTCTTCCGGCCACTGTACGATCACGGGCATGCCCGTCCAGCCGGTGCCCGTCCAGGTGCCCATGGAGGTATTAAGCGAGCCAATCTCTTTTTCCCATATGCGGGTAAGCGACTGTTCCTCCACCGTTTGCGTGCCGTAGGTAAAACGGTTGCGGTAATTGCTGCCGCCGAATGTCAAAAGTCCGGGCAGCGTGGTAAAGGATTTGTCATCCCCAAAGCGCATGTCCTCGCCCCGGTCAAACGCATCGGTCTCCTGTCCGTCAATCAGCAAACTTGTCTTGAAGCCAAAATTGCTTGGATCCGCTTCCGCCACCGGCTCTATGGGAAGATCGGGCGCTAACGTCGGTACAGGCGTGGGTGCGGGCGGGGCTTCAGGCAGCGCTTCCCCGGGGGATGTTCCCGGCGTATTTATGGGGAGGACGTTGTCGAGCGGACCTTCCCCGTCGCTTAAAAGCTGTATGCCGACGAGCACGATTGCGACGATCGCGCAGATCATGATAATAAACAGCAAGAACCGCTTCCAGTTCACGGTGCGGTTGCGGCGGGTCTGCCGCCCTCTGCGGCTTTTTCTCATGTGCGGTTCCTCCTTATGGGACGGATAAAAGGGAGATCCCTCTTTTCGTTATCCGTTACTCTGCGTTCTTATAATACCGTATCAGCGCCTGGGTGCCAAGGTCCTGAAACCCACGCTCGCACAAATCCCCATACATGGCGGCGACGGTGGAGAGCATGGGCAGCATCAGTTCGGCCTCCCGCGCTTCCTCCAGCGCGATATTCATATCCTTGACAAAATGCTTGATGTAGAAACCAGGCGCATCGTCTTTCCGCAGCATTTTTGGGCCGTTGTTGGCAAGCTGGAAACTTCCCGCCGCCCCGCCGCTGATTGCCTGGAGCACGGCGTCTGCGTCGAGCCCCGCAGCTTTTGCATAGGACAACGCCTCGCTTACACCGGCAATCGCGCCCGCAATGGCAATCTGATTGGCCATTTTGGTATGCTGTCCAGCGCCTGCCCCGCCGATGCGGACAATGGACTTGCCCATGCACTGAAATAGCGGCAGCGCGCGCAAATAGGCGTCCTCGTCCCCACCCACCATGATGGAGAGCGTGGCGTTTGTAGCACCGATATCCCCTCCGGAAACAGGCGCGTCAAGCGCCGATAGCCCGCGTTTTTGCGCTTCTTCAGAGATGCGCTTTGCAAGCCCGGGGCTGCTGGTGGTCATGTCGATGAGCACGGTATTCGGCTTTGCGCCTGAAAACAGCCCCTGCGCACCGAAATAAGTCTCCTCCACATCGTGCGGGTAACCCACCATCGTGATGGCAAATTCGGCGTCCTCCACGCAGGCTGCCGGGCTGTCTTTCCAAATTGCGCCCTTAGCAAGAAGCGGCTGCGCTTTTTCCTGGGTGCGGTTATACACAAAGAGCGCATGCCCAGCGTCCAATAGATGACCCGCCATGGCTGCGCCCATAATGCCCGTACCGACAAATGCGATTGTGGACATAGCAAAAGTACCTCCAGCGTTAAAATTGGGAAACGATAAAATCACAGGGAAATACTTCCCTTAACTTTTGCTTTTGAAAAGGACGGGCAAAATCCGTCCTCAAGTTTCAATATGCTTAAGGATTTCAAGGTATCGGCGCTTTAGCGCCGCGCCCTGGGCGGGAGACGCCTCGGGACACTAGGCCTGCGGGCCATCGTAGTAGATTTTTTCCTGTGGGGAAACGTAGTTTCCCCACCCCCTTTCCTTAAGAACACCCGTACTCAGGGGGGCGGGGGCGTAGCCCTTCCGCTATGAAATAAAAAAATCTTTCGTCGCCGCCACAGGTGGCGATACATTACGAAAATGCAAAATATTGCATGCCTTCTTGATGCGCTCTGCGGCGGGAGGTTACTCCCGCCGCAGTATGTTTCTGTTACCAGGGCCTCCGTCCGCAGACGAAGTGGCTCTTCCAGTAGGAGGTTGTGGCCGAGCGGCGCACCACCTTGCCGTTGGCGGAAGAAGCGTCCACCATTTCGCCGCCGCCGATGTAGATGGCGACATGGCCTACCTTCGTCTTGCCATTGTTATAGAAGAAGATCAGGTCACCCTTTTTCAGATCGCTGTAACTTGTGATCTTCTTCCAGTCGCTCACCTGGGAGTAACCCGCCGCGTTGAGCCTTCTGCGGTTGGAGCCTGCCTCCTTGAGCGAGTAGTATATAAGGCCCGAGCAGTCAAAGGAGTTCGGCCCTTCGTTGCCGAGGATGTATTTGTCCCCCAACTGTTTTTTGGCGGTTGCGATCATAACGTCGATATTTGCCTTGCGGCGCGCTTCCTGTGCCAGGCTCGGGCTTTGCTTGGCTTCGTCCGAGTTGATCATGTCAAACGTTTTCTGCCCGGCTTTGCCATCCACATGCAGTCTGTTTTCCTTCTGGAAGGCTTTCACGGCCTCGATCGTTTCCGTGCCGTAATAACCGGTGGTTTTGGAAAGATAACCCAGCGCTTTCAACTGGCGCTGGAAGTTGTCTACATCCGTACCGCTGGTGCCTTCGAGCAGCGTATATTTCTGCGCTTGCTCAGAGTAAATGAGTTCAAGGGTCTGCGCTCCCGCAATACCGTCCTGCTGCAGGTTGTGCTGGCGCTGGAAGAGCTGTACGGCGTACTTGGTGGCGGGCCCAAAGTGTTGCGTGGGTTCGTCGATATCAAGATATCCAAGGTGCATCAGCCGGTTTTGAAGATCCGTCACCGCTTTGCTGTCCTCAACACCTTCGTAAAGCGAGGGGTCAAGCGTAGGCGTGGGAATCGGCGTCGCCTCCGGTGTGGGTTCGGGCGTTGCCGCTGGAAGCTCCAATACAGTACTCTGGGCGTCCGCCCCCGTATTGACAGAACCGTTTGCAAGGACAATAGACCCACGCTCCATCTTGTTGGCGGAGGCGGTCTTGCCGGGCGAGGCAATCAGCAGTATCGCACCTACGATGACACCTGCCGTCACGATGCCTGCCGTCACGCGGCCTGCGGGCCGGAGCGCAAGGAGCGCATTGCGGATGCGAAGTATCATCAGAGCAAGCGCGCGCGCAGCACGGTACCTGGTGCGTTTTACGGGGTTCAGACGGGTTTGTCTGCGGCGTCTGACAGCCATGCTTCCTCCTAAATACAAAGATTCCTGATATATGTGGAAGGGTATTTCTGAAATCCATTCTATCCTGTTTTTCGACATGAGGCAATTGTACGGCGCATTTGTTTAATCCCTATTCATATTTTTCAGATTCTTTTTTCAAGATTGGTCGCTTTTGCGCCCGCATTAGGCGAAGACACCTTGACAAACAGCGCCGGCTTCAGCATACTATTCTAAGAAAAGCATACGGCGTGGATGGGAATACGCGCGAAAAAGCTGCTTAGAGCGAGCCGGGGATGGTGCAAGCCCGGCGGCAGACTACGCGCCTGGCGCCCCGGAGCCGGTTTTCTATTAAGGTGGGCGGCTTTGCCGCCAAAAAGGGTGGAACCGCGAGCATTGCCTCGTCCCTTTGTTGGGATGCGGGCAATTTTTTATTGTCGAAAAAGTGCCTTGCGACACTTTTTCGAAGGTTTTTCGGAACACCCTGTGCCTACGGCACGGGCGGTTGTTCCGGTAAGGAAAGCCTTGCGCTGCAAGGCCTTCCGCCGCCACCGCGCATGTCGCCGGCGGCGGTTTCCTAGCCTCCGGGAGCCGAGTGCTGTCAGGGGTAAAGGAAACTGTGGTTAAAAAAACTATGAAATAGATCATACAGGAGGAAGCAACAGATGGAAAAGACCATGGAAAAAATCGTGGCGCTGTGCAAGAACCGCGGGTTCATATTCCCCGGCTCGGAAATCTACGGCGGATTGGCGAACACGTGGGATTACGGCCCGCTGGGCGTGGAATTCAAAAACAACGTCAAGCGCGCGTGGTGGCGCAAATTCGTGCAGGAAAGCCCCTACAATGTCGGCATGGATTCGGCGATTCTCATGAATCCACAGGCGTGGGTGGCCTCCGGCCATGTAGGCGGATTTTCTGATCCGCTCATGGAC
>JAEZIE010000224.1 GCA_023416175.1 Bacillota bacterium | reverse complement strand
TTGAATACGGTTGCGTTAAACCAATCATACCCAAGGTCAATGCGGGGCAGAAGCTGCGCCTCCATCAGCAAGCCCGCAGCGCCCCATAGGACGAAAGCCGTCATTGCAAGCAGCAGGATGAGCAGCGCCGCCGAGCCCTTCCGCTTTGCCTGCACCGGCTGGGTGAAAGGCTCCCGCGGTAAAACCCGCAAATCTGGATGTTCCTGCTCGTGTCCCGGCCTTGTTGGTACTTGGGGAGGTTCCGCCTGCTGTACCTTCGTCATCGACTGCCACACTGCCTCCACCTCGCTCCGGTAAAACAGATGCGTTTCCGCCTGCAAATCAGCCAAGGCGTTCAGCCACAGCGCGGTGGGGTCCACATCCTCCTGCAGCTTCAAAGTCGCTTGCACCTCTAAAAAGACGCGTTTTAACAGCATACGCGCAGTTGCCTTATTCCCGCATTTTTTGAAAAGAATATGGTATGTTGGCTCCGCATAGGCGTTAAACAACGCGCGGAAGGCTTCCTGATCCCCTTTTTGGATTTTTTGCAAAAGATCTGCTTGTGCCATGATGCCCTCCTTCATGCGGCGGGCACGCTGCCTGGCGGTTCTTTTCAGGCAAACGAAAAAAGCCGCATTTCATTTGTGGTATCATGATTATACCAATAGAAGAACATCATATTGTTCTCAGCTTGGTCACAACTCGGTCCCATTTGCACTAAAATCACGAATGTTACATAGCCAAGGACGCAAAAATGCCCGAGCATAGTGTTCGGGCATTTTAAAAGAAGAATTTTATTTTGTGGTTAATTCCGGCGCAAGTTCGGTGCAGATGTCCAGAAGTTCTGTATTGCTCATGGAGGTGGTGCGCCCCTGGGAATAAAGAACATCCAGCCGTTCCTTTACGCGTTCCACCGCCGGGTGCTTCTTGGAAATAGGCTCCGCCCCTTTGAGCGAGGGCAGGTTTGCGTTCATCCAATATGCGATGCCCGCAAGGCCGCTGTGGGCGTCCACCACCACGGTGGAGGGACGGTTGAGAATGGCCTGGGTGTTGAATATGCTGTAGATCTGCTCATCCTTTAAGAGGCCGTCGGCATGGATACCGGCGCGGGTGGAGCAGAAATCCGTACCCACAAAGGGGGTTTGGGGCGGGATCTGATAGCCGATTTCTTTTTCAAAATATTCTGCGATCTCGGTAATCACGTCAAGCCGCATACCGTCCTCATGGCCGCGCAGACTGCAGTATTCAATGGCCATGGCCTCAAGCGGGCAGTTGCCGGTGCGCTCGCCAATGCCAAGCAGCGAGCAGTTGACGGCGGATGCGCCATAAAGCCAGGCGGAAGCCGCGTTGGTGACGACTTTGTAAAAATCGTTGTGGCCGTGCCATTCCAAAAGGGTGCTGGGAATATTGGCATAATGCCGCAGGCCGTAGATGATGCCGGGTACGCTTCTGGGCAACGATGCGCCCGGGTAGGCGACGCCTAAGCCCAGCGTATCGCAGCAGCGGATTTTAATGGGGATGCCGGATTCTTCGCTCAGCTGGCTCAACGCATAGGCGAATGGCACGACAAAACCGTAGTAATCGGCGCGTGTAATATCTTCAAAGTGGCAGCGGGGACGGATGCCGCGGTCGAGCGCCATTTTGACGACCTTGAGATACTGGTCCATTGCCTGCTTGCGCGTCATGTTCATCTTTTTGAATATGTGATAGTCCGAGCAGCTGACGAGGATGCCCGTTTCCTGCACACCGATCTCCTTGACAAGGTCAAAGTCCTTTTCGGTGGCGCGGATCCAGGTGGTGATCTCCGGAAAACGGTAGCCCCGCTGCTGACATAGCTCAACTGCCTGCCTATCCTGCTTGCTGTACACGAAAAATTCGCTCTGGCGCACAATGCCACGCGGGCCGCCTAAATCATGCAGCAGCTCGAATATGCGCAAAATCTGTGCAGGGGTAAACGGCGCACGGGATTGCTGACCGTCCCGGAACGTGGTATCCGTGATCCAGATCTCTTCGGGCATGCGCATGGGTACGGTGCGGTAGTTGAACGCGACCTTGGGTACCTGATCGAAATGGAACATTTCGGGGAACAGGTTGGGGGTCGCAATATCTTGCACCTGATACTTGTAATAATCCTCGCGCAGCAGGTTGGAGTGATCGTCGAATACGATTTTGCTCATAACCGTCCTCCTTCACATTCTTGCATGCGTGCATGCATGTATACAATGGATAAATATAATAAATCTATTATACACAGAAAACGGAGTCAGTCAATAGTTTGTGCCGTAGAAACAAATGTTTTGCATGGTGATTATTCAAATTCGCCTGGCCTGTTGCGGAATACCGAGCCACACCGGACCGCTTTCCAGGAAGCGCCGGAATGATGTCTTTCCATTAGCTTTGATGATGAATTAGAGAAACTTATATATATAGAATGAAAAATCTAAGCCAAAAATGCGCAAAATGTTTTGCTTCGACAAAAAACACCAGAAATGCTGGTGTTTTTTAAAATATAATCGCCGAATATTTGTCAAAATTTCCGTAACCCAGTTGATTTTTATTGTATAATTTTATAGAATAAATTGATTTCCCTTTCTGGTACAAAACGCATGTTAGGAGTCTGCACATGAGTCCCAAAAAAAGGACCTGTATTGTCACACAGACCAGCAGCGATATTTTGATGGATGAAGCGGAACGGGAAGGAATTTTACTGATCCCAGACATCGTTACCCATAAAGGAAAAGAGTATTACAGTCTGGTTGATATCGACTCCACTGAACTCTACCGCATATTACGCACTACGGACAAACTGCCCACCAGTGCACATGCAGGACCTGCTGGCTTTATTAACGTATTTAAAAAGGCGCAGGAATACGATGAGATCATTTGCATCGTACTCACTTCCAGAATGTCCGGTACGATAGATGTTGCCGTACTTGCCGCCAACCTTGCAAAAGAGGAAGGGTTTCCGGTTCCCATACATGTATACGATTCGCTTTCCTGCTCCCACGGAATGGGCATTGTCGTACGTGAAGCCAACCGCCTCGCGAAGGAAGGCCTGACGGCAAAAGAGATCATGGAGCAGCTTGATATATTCCGCTCAAAGGTTTGCATCTACTTCATGCTAGAGTCCCTTAAATGCGCCTGGCAGGGCGGAAGGGTCAGCGCTTTAGGCCCCGTGTTTACGGACAAGCTGGGGGTAAGGCCGCTATTCTCGTTTCAGGACGGCATGATGAGACCCCATAACATACTGAGAAACGCGAGGGAAGGCCTGCGTGCCCTGGTGGGCCGGTATGAAAAGGAGGCGGACCGGACCATAACCGCCTATATTCTCCATGGGGACGATCTGCACAGGGCACAGCGGGTGAAAGAAATGATCCGCGCTTTTGCGCCGGAAGCAGCGCTTGAGATCGGAATTGTAGGGCCCTCAATCGGGCTTCACTCCGGCCCATCAACAGTAGGTATTGCTTTTGTCAGGCAGGCAGAAGCCCAAACATGATATATATCGTGACCGGCGCCCTCTCTTTTATCCCGCTATTGCTCTTTGATGTGCAAAAGGCAAAGGGAATTCGCCATGCTTATGTTTGGTTTGGTGTGGGTGGGCTAATGCTTCTCGCTTCAACGGCCATGTTGCTTGTGCCCGCGCTGACCGCAGTGCGGGACCCGTGGCGCAATCTGTTCGGCGCTTTTGCCGCAGTATGGCTTGCTGTTTATTTGTATGTACTGTTTGGCGCACTTCCCGCGAAGCAAACTTATATGGAAGGGCAACGTGCAAATGTTGTGAAAACCGGGCCGTATGGCCTGTGCAGGCATCCGGGGGGCTGGTGCTTCCTGTTTGTATATTGGTCTTTGTATTTGTTTTCCGGGGAAACGGGGATGCTCGTCGGAGCCATCCTGTTTCCTGTTTTGAATTTTCTTTATATCTGGATCCAGGACCGGTATCTGTTCCCGCAATATATTGCCGGGTATGCGGATTACAGGCGGGAAGTACCGTTTTTGCTGCCCAACAGGCGGAGCATCGCGGCGTTTTTCAATAAGCCGTAAGGCGAAGGGGAAGGGGGAAAGTGCGCATGTCCTTCAAGCAGGACCTCAAAGAACTCACACATGAGCAGATTTGGCAGAAATACTGCGGTTTCTTAGATATTTCCATAGATGAATATATGCAGATCCAGCTCAGGCTCCTGCAGGAACAGCTCATGCTCTACGCAAAAAGCGAGCTGGGGCAGCGCATTATGGGAGGAAAGGTTCCCCAAACCGTAACGGAGTTTCGGAAAACCGTCCCGCTCACCACCTATGACGACTATGCAGATATTCTGCTGTCCAAAAACGAAGCAGCGCTTCCCGCACCGCCTGTGGTTTGGCTCGAAACGACATGGGAGAGCGGAAGCCATCCCTCTAAGGTGGCGCCATACAGCGAGGAGATGCTCTCCGTATACAAAAACAATATCCTTTCCGCGCTGTTGCTGGCGACTTCACCAGGGCGCGGCAAGTTCCATCTTAGCGCCAGCCAGCGCGTGCTCTATAGCCTGGCTCCGCTTCCGTATCCCACGGGTTTACTGCCTTTGCTCCTAAAATCAGAACTGGATCTGCACTTCCTGCCGCCGCTCAAAGAGGCGCTCAAATTGTCCTTCAGCGAGCAGAACCGTGTGGGGTTCCGGCAAAGCCTGCAGGGAGGCATCAATCTGTTCTTTGGCATGAGCAGCATCGCATACGCCATCACGAAGAACTTCAGCCTGAACAGGACGGCCACGGGTGAAAAGCAAAAGCGCGTATTCTTCCAGCCCCATATGCTTTGGCGGATCCTCAATGCAAAGTATCGCAGCTTCCGGGACGGCACGCCGGTGAAGCCTGCCGATTTGTTCCGGCTCAAGGGATTTGTCTGCGTGGGCACGGATACGGCGCTGTTTAAGGAAGACCTGGAACGCGCGTGGGGATGCAGGCCACTTGAAATTGCGGGCGGTACGGAGCCGACCTGCATCGCAACGGAGACCTGGAGCAAAAACGGGCTCATATTCTTCCCGGACGCCTGTTTCTATGAGTTTATTCCTGAAAGCGACATGCTTAAAAACATGGAGGATCCTTCCTATACGCCGCGCACGTTCCTGATGGACGAGCTTGTTGCCAACGAAAACTACGAGCTTGTCATTACCGTGTTAAAGGGTGGGGCGTTCTTGCGCTACCGCGTTGGCGACATGTACCGCTGTCTGCGACTCAAGAACGAGCAGGACAACATTCATCTGCCCCAGTTCGAATATATCGACAGAGTACCCAAGATCATCGATATCGCGGGCTTTACCCGCATCACTGAGCGGGCAATCAAAAAGGTCATCGAGGCTTCCCGCCTTCCGATTGCGGATTGGGCTGCAAGAAAGCAGTATGACGATCAAAAGCGCTCCTTCATGCATTTGTATGTGGAAATCGACGAGGCCGCGGAAGGCCGCGCGGAGTTTACGCGTCAACTCATCCGCGACCATATGAGCATTTACTTCCGCCATTACGACCATGATTATCATGACTTAAAGAAACTTTTAGGCGTTGAGCCGCTGCAGGTGACGCTTTTAACCCGCGGCATTATGGACGAATATAAAAAGAAATACGGCAAGCCAATCCGCAGAATGAATCCGCCCCAGCAGGATATTATCAACCTGCTGTATCTCCAGAACGGGGAAATGGGCAGGGGGGGTGGCGGGTTTTGTCGCTGAATGATCTCTCCTTCAACCTGATTCCTCTTATCGGCCTATTATGCAACGTATTTTTATTCCTCACTCTGTGGACAGCCAAAAAGAGCCCCGTCATCTATTCATTTATGGCGCTGCTGATTGCGTTCATCTTGTGGACGGGCGGCTCGTTTTTCATGCGTATGGAATTTTACCCCGGCATGGTGTTCTGGTTTGAAGTATCTCTCACGGGCATTTGTCTGGTCCTCTATCTCTACTTCCTTCTGGCCTGTACGTTTACGAACGAGCGGGCGATTTTTCTTAAATATCTCTGGGGCGTACTGACCATTGCCGTGATTGTGCTCAATCAGTTCGATACGTTTATCGCCCATCCTCTGATTACGAACTCTGCCGGCGAAAAGGAATTTGTATATATCGTACAACCTGCGGTATGGCTGGTGGTTCTGTACGGTATATTGGTGCTAGGGTCCATTGGCCGCATTCTTTCCAAGAATATGAAGAGCGGCACGCTCAACAGAACCCATTTCACGCCGCTCATTATCGGCGTATTTGCGATGTTTGTATTCACTGTGCTGGATCTGATACCCGGATTTGGCTCCCTGCCAACCGATTCGTTCGCCTGTACGTTCAATGCCTTCTGCATCTACTATGCGCTTTATAAAAAACGCGTGTATGCGCTCAGCCAAATCACCTCTAAGGGTGCCACGTACCTCATTTCGGCGGTATTGACCACGGTGCTTCTTGTGATAAGCTTCCCGGTCGTGGACAAATACCTTGCCACCACATTTGTAGAGGCAGCATACAACCGCTCCATGTTCATCGCCGTCCTGTTCTCGCTGCTGGGTATTCTGGTATTCAGCCTCTTAAACTCGTTGCATGAATCGCTGTTTGTCAAGGATCAGATTGAGCGCGAAAACAAAATGAAGACGTTTTCGCTCGCCATCAACAAGACGCTCAAACTCAATGAGATCGTCGTCACCTATGTGGATTTCCTGCGGGAAAGCAGCGCCACGGCCCAGATCCAGGTTTGCCTGCATGTCCCGGAAGAACAGTGCTACCGTACAACTTCGGATTATTCGTGCCTCAATAAACGGTTGATGCTCAGAGAGGACAATTCGCTTGTACAGTGGCTGCAGCAGAACGACCGTGCGGTGGTATATAGTGAATTCCTGCAGACCACTCACTATAAATCCATGTGGGAGACGGAAAAGCAGCTTTTGCAGAGCATCGGGGTGGCCATTATCCTCCCCATCAAATGCGATGGGATACTGGTGGGCATAACATTTCTATCCGAAAAAGTGAACCGGCGTCCCTACACCTATGACGAGATTAATTTTATGGAGTCGGTTGTATCCATCGTCTCCATCGCCATCAAAAACGCCAACCTTTATGAGACCATCGAGCGGGAAGCGCAGAGAGACTCGTTGACCGGCCTATTCAACCGCCGCCATTTCAATCAGCAGCTGCAGGAGGATTTCCAGAGGGCTCGCTCTCATTCCATCGCCGTCATACTCTTCAATCTGGATGATTTTAGGCTGTATAACGAGCTGTACGGCAGCGGCGAGGGCGACCGCATACTGCAGCATTTTGCGCATATCGTACAGGGCATTGTAGGCAACCGCGGCAACGTCGCCCGCTATGGCGGCAAGGAGTTCGCGGTCAGCCTGCCGTTTTCCGGCGCTTCCACCGCGGAGGAGGTGGGGCAGCGCGTAAGAGAGAGCTTTGCAGGCTACCTGGCGCAATCGGGCGGCACCTCACAGAAGTTCCTTACGTTCTCTGCCGGTATCTGTGCGTACCCCACCGCAGCGGCAAACGCGGACCAGCTGCTTTCCTACGCCAACCTTGCCGTATATTCGGTTAAGAAAAACGGCAAGAACCGGATTATGACCTACACGCGCAACACCACGGCGGAAGACCCGATGACGGCAAAGAGCAAGGCCTCCATCGTGCAGGAATATACCTCCACCATATATGCGCTCACGGCGGCGATCGATGCAAAGGATCATTATACGTTCAGCCACTCCCAGTGCGTATCTTCTTATGCGGCACAGCTTGCGTCCGCAGCGGGCCTGAGCGAAGAGCATGTGGAAATCATCCGGCAGGCGGGCCTGCTGCACGATATCGGAAAAATCGGCATACCTGACAGCATACTTTCTAAGGAAGGCAAGCTGACGGACGATGAATTCCGTATTATGCGCGGACATGTGGAGCGCTCTATAGAAATGATCCGTCACCTGCCTTCGCTGGATTATGTCATTCCTGTGGTGCTTGCGCACCATGAGCGTTTTGACGGCAGGGGCTACCCGCGGGGTATTGCAGGAGAAAGTATCCCCATCGGCGGACGCTGCCTGAATATTGTCGACTCATTTGACGCCATGATTTCTCG
>JAEZIE010000067.1 GCA_023416175.1 Bacillota bacterium | reverse complement strand
ATTGACAAAACTACGGTTGAATTCGGACATTTTACCCCCTGGTTGTCCGGCCCCCTTTTAAAAGCCGGATGCTATAATCGTTTTTCATATATAATCGGTAAAAAGGGTGCCGGACTGAACCATAAGTTATACAAAAAGGGACGAAAGGTTGCCCTTTCGTCCCTTTATCAACCGATAATTTTACTGCACAGCAGCCTCTTGCGTGTAAACGCTCACCTGCTTGCGTTCCTTATCCTTGCGTTCAAAACGCACAACACCGTCTACCAAAGCGAACAAGGTATCGTCCTTGCCCCTGCCGACGTTATTGCCGGGATGAATGTGCGTACCGCGCTGGCGAACCAGAATGTTGCCGGCGAGAACGAACTGACCATCCGCACGCTTGGGCCCCAAACGCTTGGACTCACTGTCACGGCCGTTACGCGAGCTGCCCACGCCCTTTTTATGCGCAAACAACTGGAGATTCATCATAAACATACTCTACACCTCCCTTTCCGTAATGCTGAGGTATTCGCCATAGGCTGCTTCCATGCTCTTCAACCCCAAGTACAGTGTGTCCAATAAAATGGACGCCTGCTCCAATTGTGCATCCGTGCATTCCTGCCCGAGTATGCAGTAGAGGTATCCGTCCTCAATGGAAAGCCCCAATGGCAGTTGTAACCGTTCCTTTAATCCGAAGGCGAACGTCTGCGTGAGCGCTGAAACGGCGCTGCATACGATATCGTTCCCTTCCTCGCCATAGCCTGCGTGCCCGCTTGCCTCAAAACCGACAAGTGCGCGGTCTTGGTAGAGCATACAAACCGATACCATAGCTTCTTACCCGATGGAGAGAATCTCTACCTTGGTATAGGGCTGGCGATGGCCCTGCTTGCTGCTGGAATTCTTCTTGGCCTTATACTTGAACGCGATGACCTTTTTGCCCTTGCCATGCTCGATGACCTTGGCTTTGGCCGTAACGCCTTCCACAACCGGCTTGCCCACCGTAATACCGGCGTCACCGGAAACCAACAGAACGTCAAAACTAACTTCGGCGCCGGGTTCCACGGAAAGCTTCTCTACGAGAATCTCATCGCCCGCCTGCACCTTGTACTGCTTGCCGCCCGTTTGAATAATTGCATACATAACGTCTTCCTCCTCTTACCAGTCTCGCCCATGCCCGGCCTGGGCTTACACCCATGTCAAAATACCGGCACGGAGCGGCTCACCGAAACAGTTTATCACGCGCGGGAACGCTTGTCAAACCATTGGTTGCGGATTTTTGCTGTGCTTCCGGGTCTGGCCTTCTTACTATTCGAAAACAGTCATATCGCCATCCTGCCGCACCGTTAGGAAGTAGTCATAAACCATCCCCCCGCACCGCTTGTTATACAGAATCTCCCTGACAAGGAGTCAACTTCCTTGCAACGAATCGGCATACGTAAGCGTTTCCAGTATAGTGACAACCACACACAGGAGGTAAATATGTTTAAGAAACTGATCGCGGCTGTACTCACCGCAACCATGCTGCTGCTCTTTGCTGCGCCCGCTTTGGCCGCAACCACACAGGCAGCGGAATACCGGATCGCGACCACCAACGTCAATGTCCGCACCGGTCCAAACAGCGCCAAGTATCCCGCCATTGGCTATCTGGTCAAGGGCGAACTGGTCACTTACCTCGGCAAAACCGGCGATTGGTCTAAGATTGCCTATAAGAACGGCACCGGCTACGTGTTCAGCAAGTATCTGATGGACCCCTTGACCCAGACGCCCAAATACTACCGCTCGGCCACCGAACCCGTCAATGTGCGCACCGGCCCGGACAGCGCAAAATACCCCGTGATCGGTTCCCTGAAAAAGGGTGAAACCGTACAATACCTTGGCGATTCCGGCAACTGGGCCATGGTTTTGTACAAAGGCAAAATCGGCTTTGTACACAGCAGTTACCTTACCCGGCCGACCACCGGCGGCGGCAGTACCCCCACCCCCGCCCCCACCCAGTACCGCTTCGCCACCACTGCCGTCAATGTCCGTACCGGCCCCAACAGCGCAAAGTACCCGGCCATGGGCTACCTCAATAAGGGCGAAAAGGTGCAATACCTCGGCGCTTTGGGCGACTGGTCCAAAGTACTCTTTCAGGGCAAGATCGGTTATGTGTATTCCAAATATCTCGTTGAGCAGCCCGCATCCACAAGCCCCTCTGTGAAAGCAACCGCCGAAAACAGCAACGTCAGGCTCGAGCTGGTGCTCAACAAGAATACATTCAAGGCCAACGAGCCCATCGAGTGCTATGCGGTCGTAAAGAACATCGGCAGCCGCGATACGCTCACGCTCCACGGCACCCGGCAGTTGGTTTACTTCCCCATTAAGTCCATCAAGGGCAACACCCTCTTTAATGGCGAGTACTTCACCACCCGCGAATTGGCCCAGACCACTCTTACCAAGGCAAAGCCCCTTACGTACGACTTTGTAAAGAGCGGCAGTCTCTCTCCGGACGCGGATGAGGCATTTGCAAAAGAGTACTACGCAACCAATACCCTCAGGCTGCCCGCAGGCACATATGCGATCAGCGCCGACATGTCGTATTCCACCAACATTGGTAACCAGATGCTCAATCTGACGGCCACCACCGTCATCACCGTGACGAAATAAACGGGAATCAACTGGGGGGGCTTTGCCCCCTCCTATCCCCATCCAAGAAACTCGGTTCTTGGGTATGCCCCAAAAGAACAGGATGGCATTAGCCATCCTGTTCTATATTTATCGGTTAATATTTTCTTTTACAGCGCCGCTTCCAGCCGCTCCCGTATGGCACGGATAAAGTCGAACGTATTTACGGCCTTGGGCGTAATGCCCTCCGCCAAACCAACCAGGTCTTTTGTCATAATCCCTTCGTCAAGTGTCTGCAAACTTGCCGCTTCGAGCTTGTCCGCAAAGGCGGCAAGATCAGCCAATCCGTCCAGCTCCCCACGCTTTTTTAAAGCGCCGCTCCAGGCGAATATGGTGGCAATGGGATTGGTGGAGGTCTCCTCCCCGGCGAGGTACTTATAGTAATGCCGGGTAACGGTGCCATGGGCTGCTTCGTACTCAAATTTGCCGTCGGGGCTGACGAGTACGGAGGTCATCATGGCCAAAGAGCCGAAGGCGGTAGACACCATATCGCTCATGACGTCTCCATCGTAGTTCTTGCAGGCCCATATAAAACCGCCTTCGCTGCGGATGACGCGCGCGACTGCATCGTCGATGAGCGTGTAGAAATATTCGATACCCGCTTCTTTAAACTGTTCGGCATACTCTGTTTCATAGATCTCCTCAAACAGCAGCTTGAAGGTCTGATCGTACTGCTTGGAGATGGTATCCTTGGTGGCGAACCAAAGATCCTGCTTTGTGGCAAGCGCATATTGGAAGCAGGCGTGCGCAAAGGATTTGATGGACGTATCCTTGTTGAACATACCCTGCAGCACGCCGGGGCACTCAAAATCATAGATGGTCTGGCGGAAGCTTTCCCCGCTTTCACCTGTAAACACAAGCTCCGCCTTGCCTTTCCCGGTTACGCGATACTCCGTTCCCTTGTATACGTCGCCATATGCATGACGGGCGATGGTGATGGGCTGCTTCCAGTTCTTTACCACGGGCTTGATGCTGTCGATCAGGACGGGGGCACGGAATACCGTACCGTCCAAAATAGCACGGATGGTACCGTTGGGGCTTTTCCACATCTCCTTGAGATTGTATTCGCTTACACGCTGCTTATTGGGCGTGATGGTGGCGCACTTGACGCCAACGCCGTACTTTCGTATAGCGTTGCCCGCATCCACCGTGACCTGGTCGTTCGTCTCATCCCGGTACGGGAGGCCCAGGTCGTAATATTCGGTCTTCAAGTCCACAAAGGGCAGCAGCAGCTCGTCCTTGATCATCTGCCAGATGATGCGGGTCATTTCGTCGCCGTCCATTTCCACAAGCGGCGTGGTCATCTTGATCTTTTCAGACATATTTTCCCCTTATTTCTAGCCATCGAAAAAGTCCTGCGGACTTTTTCGATGGGTTTTCTGTTGGTTAAAATGCCGCTCATGGCGGCATTTTTTCCGCCGATTTGACGCGCATGTCGTCAAATCGGATTGAATGTGGGAGCTTCCCGTAGGGAAGCAGGTTCGTTGGCTCATAAGAGCCAAAAATCAATTCTGTGAATCGATTTATAACCCCGAGTACCTCACTGCGAATCCCCCACACCCCCGGAGAGGGTAATATTATGATTTGTCCTTTAAATGTGCGGCGTAATAATTCATCAGGCAGCCTTCGAGTATGATGGTCTTTTCATCTGCTGTCAGGTTTTTGACATAGAGCGTGATATCCTCCACCCCGCCATCCTGCTTGATGCCCTTGGCAGGGATTTCTTCTTTTCCGGAGGAGATGGCGTCCCGAACATCCGGCACGAACACCAGATCCCCCACGGAATACGGGAAATCCGCCCCTTCCGGCAGCGTAAAGGGCAGTATACCCCAGTTGATGCAGTTGCTGCGGTAGCGTTTGGTGGCAAACTCATAGCAGATGTTCGCAAAGCCCCCCAGCACCTTCTGGCAGGAGGCCGCCTGCTCGCGCGCGGAACCGTCCCCGGGTTTCCTTGCAAACAGCACAGAGCCGAACGCAGTATCCGAGAGCGCTTTTTCTGCGCCGACAGCCCTGAGCGCGTGAAGGACCTTCTCCGGCTTCCCGCCCGCACGGCGCTGAGCCTCCAGCGCCTGTACATCTTTACATAAGCCCACATAGTCCGGGCAGCGGCGCGAGAGCGTAAACTCCGCAAGCTTTTGCGGGTTGGAGCGGTAGGAGGAGGTCTCGCCAGAGGGGATCAGCTCATCCGTGGTGGTGACGGGATCATGGATCACCGCCGTCAGCTCCAGCAGCAGGTTTTTAGACAGCGGATACATCTTGGGCCAATCCGTAATGTTGGGTCCAAGGCGCAGTTCTTCTTCCGGCTGGGGATGTTGAAAACCGTTGTAGACACGCTTTTG
>JAEZIE010000198.1 GCA_023416175.1 Bacillota bacterium | reverse complement strand
GCGCTCACGGGCGAATCGGTACCTTCCGAAAAATATCATGGCGCGGAGGTCGCGGAAAACGCGCCCTTAGGCGACCGCATCAACATGGTTTATTCCGGCTGCTCCATTACCTATGGTACAGCGCGCGCCGTGGTCGCCGCGACGGGCATGGAAACCGAGATGGGCAAGATCGCCAATCTTTTGAACGATGAAGCTCAAGGCAATACCCCGCTGCAGCAGAAGCTTTCTTCCTTGGGCAAGACCCTTGGTATTGCTGCACTTGCGGCCTGCGCGGTCATATTCGTCATCGGCCTGATTGATGGCATCCATCTGATGGATATCTTCATGACCTCCGTGGCGCTCGCGGTTTCCGCGATACCCGAGGGCCTCCCTGCCATTGTGACGATCGTGCTTTCCATCGGCGTGCAGCGCATGGTCAAACGCAACGCCATCATCCGGAGGCTCCCCGCAGTGGAGACGCTCGGGTCCGCTTCGGTCATCTGCTCGGATAAGACCGGCACGCTCACCCAAAACCGCATGACGCTGACCCAGGCGTATGTGGATGGCATGGAACAAAGCGAAGCGATCGGCGATAGCAACGGTGAAGCGGTTAAGAAGCTCCTAACCTACGGCACGCTGTGCAGCGACGGCACCGTGGTGGTGGAAGGCGAAAGCGTGCAGCACATCGGCGACCCGACGGAAACAGCAATTGTATACGCGGCGTACCGCAATGGGATGACAAAAGAGACGCTCTCCAATCTGTTCCCGCGCGAGGCGTCTTTGCCCTTTGATTCCGACCGTAAGATGATGAGCACCATCCACCGCATGGACGGGAAACTCATCGTCATCGTCAAAGGCGCGTTTGACGTCATCTCTAGCCGCTGTAATAAAGGCGATCTCAATAAGGCCGAACAGATTGTGGACAGCATGAGCGAAAAGGCGCTGCGCGTACTGGCCGTTGCCTGTAAGGAGATCGACGCGGTTCCTTCCGCGCTGAATTCTGAAACGCTGGAAAACGATCTAACATTCCTGGGCCTTGTCGGCATGATCGACCCGCCGAGAAAGGAAGCAAAAGACGCCGTCGCCATCTGCCGCAAAGCAGGCATCAAGCCAGTGATGATTACGGGCGACCATATCAAGACCGCTTCTGCAATCGCAAAAGAGCTTGGCATCCTGCGCGAGGGGGAGCTCGCCATCACTGGAACTCAGCTTTCCGCCATGTCCGAGGAGGAGCTTGCCCGAAGTGTGAAGGACATTTCTGTATACGCCCGGGTTTCGCCGGAGGATAAAATCCGCATCGTGCGCGCCTGGCAGCAAAAGGGCGAGGTCGTTTCCATGACGGGCGACGGCGTAAACGACGCGCCTGCCCTAAAGGCCGCGGATATCGGCTGCGCCATGGGCATTACTGGCACCGACGTCGCAAAGGGTGCTGCGGATATGACCTTGACGGATGACAATTTTGCGACTATTGTAGAAGCGGTAAAGGAAGGCCGCGGCATCTACGATAACATCCGCAAGGTGGTAGGCTTCCTTTTGGGCACCAACATCGGCGAAATATTTACAGTGTTTTTCGCCATGCTCATTTGGCGCAGATCCCCGCTTCTTTCCATGCAGTTGCTGTGGATCAACCTGGTTACGGACAGTCTCCCGGCCATCGCTCTGGGTACGGAGGCTGTTGAGAAGGATATTATGGACCGCAAGCCGCTCCCAAGAAATGAAAGCATGTTTGCGGGCGGATTGGGTGTCCGCGTGGTGCTCCAGGGCATGATGTTCGCAGCGCTTACGCTCCTCGGGTTCCATATTGGCCAGCAGACCACGGGTTCCGTAGAGGGCGGCCAGACGATGGCGTTCATCATACTCGCCGTCTCGCAGATATTCCAGGCGTTCAATATGCGCTCGAACCGCTCGCTCTTTGCGATAGGGCCGTTTGGAAATGTCAACCTCAACAGGGCGGCATTGGCCTCCTTCGCGCTGATGGCGCTGGTGGTGTTTACGCCGCTCTCGCGCCCGTTCGGGCTTATCGCTTTGCCAGGGGGGCTGTACTTCTATGCGCTTTTGATTTCCTTTGTTCCCGTTATCGTCATGGAGTTTTCTAAGGCGTTGGGGCTTATTCGTCACCAAAAGAAAAAGAGATAAGGCAGGAGGGAGAAGCCATGGCCACGGCAATCACGGCCGACAGCACATGCGACATTTCACAGGCATCGTTCAAGCGGTACGACGTTACAATGGTTTCCCTGTATATTACATTGGGGGATCAGACATACCGAGACGGCGTGGATATCGCGCCCAAAGAACTGTTTCAATATGTGGAGCGAACGGGGGAATTGCCAAAGACCGCGGCGCCATCACCGGAGGATTACCGCACGGCGTTTGAACGGCTCATTGGCGAGGGTAAAGAGGTTGTACACATCGCGATCAGCAGCGAAATGTCCGCCTCTTACTCCAACGCCTGCCGCGCCGCAAAGGAGTTTGAAAACGTATATGTCATAGATTCCCGTTCGCTTTCCTCTGGCTCCGGTCTCCTTGTCATAAAAGCGGCGGAACTTGCTGCCCTCGGGCTGCCCGCAAAGGAAGTGGCTTCCCGCATCGGTGCGCTTGTACCCCTGGTGGAGGCAAGCTTTGTCATCGATACTCTGACATACCTGCACAAGGGCGGGCGCTGCAGCTCCGTGGCGGCGCTGGGCGCGAACCTGCTGCATTTAAAGCCTTGCATCGAGGTACGGGACGGGCGCATGCAGGTTTCAAAGAAATATAGAGGCTCGCTCAAACGCTGCCTGAACGATTACATCAGGGAACGTTTGGCGGACCGGATGGATATCGATCCTTCCCGCGTGTTCATCACCCATACGGTGCAGGACGCGGCTCTGGTGGAGCATGCAAAGAAGTCCGTGCTCGATGCCTTTCCGTTTGCGGAGGTACTCGTCACCGACGCGGGCGGTACCATCAGCAGCCATTGCGGGCCGGGTACGCTGGGTGTGCTGTTCTTAAGAAAAGAGGCATAACAAGAAGTGAAATAGAAAGCGGCATGGGATTCCATGCCGCTTTTCGATTAAAAGTATCGCCATTGGCGACGCGTCCTCGGCGGGATGGCCTTGGACACTAGGCCTGCGGGTCGACGCGATTTTTTTTATTAAATAGGGCTGCCCCCCTGAGTACGCGGCGCTCAAAGGAAGGGAGGGAACGTAGTTTCCCCAAAGCAAAATAGTAATCGTCGGCGCTTAAAGCGCCGATACATTAAGGGTTCTTGGCCGCTCAACCGTTAATATTGTTTCAGCTCAAAAACTGCACCAACCCTATAATCAGCGGCAGCGTAATGAGGGATAACAGCGTGGTCATGGAGATCATGGCGGAGGCTGCTTCCGTATCCTGCTTGTAGCGTACGGCGAACATGGTGGT
>JAEZIE010000194.1 GCA_023416175.1 Bacillota bacterium | reverse complement strand
ACCATGTTGATGATGACAAGCGCAACAAGTCCTGCCAATACGGCGCTAATGATTATGGTTGCCAGCATAAAAATCCCTCCTCAGAATAAGTGTGGGTTGTTGCCAAAGTATAAGGCGTGTGTTACATTATGCGGCTTTACTTGCCTTTGCGCCATATACGCTGAGCATCTTGGTACGATTGGGCCGGAACAGCAGATACAGGAACACGGCCAACATAAGGATGCCGAAAAAGCTTCCCAGCGTGAATACTCCGGTCGAAATGAGCGAACCAATTTGGAATATGATGAGCGCCATGATATAGGCAAACACGGTCTGATAGCCGAGTGCAAACCAGGTCAGCTTCCCGCTGCCCATTTCGCGCTTGATGGCTCCCATCGCCGCAAAGCAGGGTGCGCATAAGAGGTTAAATACCAGCAGGGAATAAGCGGCAAGCGGCGTATAGGCGGCCTGCAGTTTTGCCCAGTATTCCACACCGTCCTCCGCAACCTCCGCAAACCCGTACAGGATGCCGAAGGTGCCCACCAGGTTTTCCTTGGCTACAAGGCCGGTAAGCGATGCGACGGTGGCCTCCCACGTACCAAAGCCGAGCGGGGCAAATACGGGGGCGATGAAGCGGCCAATGGAGGAGAATATGGAGTCAGCCGTATCCACCATCTGCATGGACCAGTCAAACGAGCTCAAGAACCATACAATGATCGCGGAGATGAATATGATAGTACCGGCCTTTTGCACAAAGGACTTCGCCCGGTCCCACATGTGAATCACAACGCTCTTTGCGCCCGGCACGTGATAGGTGGGCAGCTCCATAACAAAGGGCGCGGGCTCTCCGGAAAAGAACTTGAATTTCTTCAGGATAATGCCGGAACTGATGATGGCCGCAATACCCATAAAGTAGGCGCTGGGAGCAACCCACCATGCCCCGCCGAACAGCGCCCCGGCGATCAGGGCGATGATGGGCAGTTTTGCGCTGCAGGGAATGAATGTGGTGGTGATGATGGTCGCCCTGCGGTCGCTTTCGTTTTCAATGGTACGCGAGGCCATGATCCCCGGCACCCCGCAACCCGTGCCAATCAGGATGGGGATAAAGGACTTACCGGAAAGTCCAAACTTGCGGAAGATACGGTCCATGATAAACGCGATGCGCGCCATGTAGCCGCAGTCTTCGAGAATAGCCAGGAAGAAGAACAGTACCAGCATCTGCGGCAGGAATCCTAATACCGCACCCACGCCGCCGATGATGCCGTCGAGTATCAGAGAGTTGAGCCAGGGTGCAGTGCCAAGCGTGGTGAGCCAGCCGTTTACGGCAGGGGAGAGGACTTCACCAAAGAGGCCGTCGTTTACCCAATCCGTTCCCCATGTGCCCACGGTGGATACGGAAACATAGTACACCAAGAACATGACCGCGATGAAAATGGGCAGCGCGAGTAAGCGGTTGGTGACGATGCGGTCTATTTTATCCGAAACCGTCATGTTGCCGTTGAGACGACGCTTTTTGACGCAGGTTTCCATCAGCTTGCTGATGTAGGAGTACCGCTCGTTTGTGATGATACTTTCGCTGTCATCATCCAGTTCCGCTTCACAATCCAATATAACTTTTTCGATTTCCTGAAGCTTTTCTAGGCTCAGCGGAAGCTGCTCGCGGACCTTATCGTCCCGTTCAAACAGCTTGATGGAATACCACCGGAGCAAGGTCGGGTCCACAATGCTTCGGATGATATCCTCAATATGTGCGATCGCGTGCTCCACCGTGCCGCCGAACGTATGTAGCGGCTCCGCGTTCTTCCTGCTGCTTGCAAGCGCCACGGCGCGGTCGGCCACTTCCTTGGTGCCTATGCCTTTGAGGGCGGAAGTCTCCACGATTTCGCACCCCAACGCGGCGCTCAGTTTTTTCACGTCGATGCTGTCCCCGTTTTTGCGCACAACGTCAATCATGTTAAGCGCGATTACGACGGGAAGCCCAAGCTCCACAAGCTGCGTGGTCAGGTACAGGTTTCGCTCGATATTTGAGCTGTCTACGATATTGATGATTGCATCCGGCTTTTCGTTAATCAGATAATTGCGGGAAACCACTTCTTCGAGCGTATACGGGGAAAGGGAATAGATACCTGGCAGGTCCTGAATGATAACGTCCTTTTGCCCCCTGAGCTTGCCTTCCTTTTTCTCAACCGTGACGCCGGGCCAGTTGCCCACATACTGCGAGCTGCCCGTCAGATCGTTGAACATGGTCGTCTTGCCGGAGTTTGGGTTTCCGGCAAGCGCGATTTTGATAGACATGTGCATCCCTCCTAAAGAAATCTTGGGTTAGATGGTTCTAACTATTGGCCCTAAAATATGCAGCCTGTCAGGGCTGCCATTCACCAACTTCGTTAATCCACTTCAATCATTTCGGCGTCCGCTTTGCGGATGGAAAGCTCATAGTTGCGGACGTTGATTTCGATCGGGTCCCCAAGCGGTGCAACCTTGCGGATAAAAATATCCACTCCCTTGGTAATTCCCATATCCATGATCCTGCGTTTTACTGGGCCGTCCCCGTGCAGCTTGACGACTTTTACGGTCTCGCCGAGCTGTGTGCTGCGAAGCGTTTTCATAGCTTTCCTCCTACACCATAATTCTGTTTGTCATGCTTTGATCAAGCGCAATGCGCGAATCCTTGATGTTGAGTATCATATTACCGCCCGCGATCTTGGAGACCACCGTCACGCACCCGCCGACGACAAAGCCCATGCTCGCAAGGTGCTGACGCACATCGTCATTCCCGGTAATTCTTTTGATATAATTGGTTTCTCCTGTTTGCGCCATGGAAAGCGGCATCATGATCACTCCTCCCTGAATTGCCCGGCTTGCTTCCGGGACCGCCGCCCGACATTGGCGGCTGCATAGTTAGCTAATTCTAACCTTGAGGCCAATAAAACGGTTAGCGTGTACTAACCTCTACGTGAGAAGTTTAGCACCCCAGCGCCTAGTTGTCAATTATAAGGCAAAAAATTGTACACAGAAAAGAGAGCGAATGTAATTTCTAAATTCTTTCAATGTAGATATAGCAATTTCTTATGGCCATTTCGGGTCAGTTCCCGTTAAAATGTGCACGAGGCTTGTCAAAACCAGCCTAAGCGCGTATCATAAATCTATATGGAACTGGAGGGCTGTGCGGCACACGTTGCAGCCGCCTTTGCGGCAAACGGCATCACGCAACAGGAGGCCCTGCTCGTTGGCGTTTCGGGCGGGGCAGATTCGGTTGCGCTTTTGCATATTCTGTGCAGGATGCGCGAAGCGGGCAAGGTGAAGGAACTGTCTGCCGCGCATGTCAACCACTGCATTCGCGCCAATGCGGAAGAAGACGCCGCGTTCGTCCGCGCGTTGTGCGCAAAATGGGACGTCAGGCTGTATGAAACGCGGGTCGATGTCCCGAAGCTGCGGGCAGAGAAGGGACAGACACTCGAAGAGGCGGCAAGGGACGCCCGTTATAAATTTTTGCGTCAGGCAAAACAAAATAGCGGGGCAGCCTTCATTGTGACCGCCCATCACATGGACGATCAGGCGGAAACGGTGCTGATGCACCTGCTGCGCGGCACCGGCCTTGCAGGCCTGTGCGGCATGAAGACGGTATCCGGGGACCTTTTTCGCCCGCTTCTTGGCGTTTCAAAAAAGGAGCTTGTGGCGTATGCGGAAGAAAACGCGATTTTCTACCGTACGGATGAAACCAATTATGAACCCTGTTGCCTGAGAAACCGCATCCGCCTTGAACTGCTGCCGCTATTAAAAGAAGGGTATAATCCTTCCATTTCGGAAGGGCTTGCGCGTATGGCAGCACTCCTTTTTGAGGATGAAGCGTATCTTGCGGCGGAAGCGGAGCAAAGACTAGGTGAGGCCACGCTTCCAGCGGGAGGGTATGATCGATGGAGACTTGCGGCGCTTCCCATGCCCATACAGTCCCGTGCGGTCAGGCTGATGTTAGAGCGCGAGGGTGCGCTTTATAATATTCAACAAACAGGCGTCAGCCGCCTTTGCGCTCTTTTGAAGGGGAGAACCGGAGCGCTCATGGAGCTTCCAAACGGGATGCAAGCCCGTGTCCGGTATGATACCATAATAATAGGAAAGCCGGAAGCCATAAAAAGCGACTCCTTTGAAACGCCTTTCCTTTGGCCGGGAGAAACCAGTACGCCCGCAGGCATTTATACCGCGGCGTTTGCGGATACATGGCGGCGTGACGAGGGCCCATTCGTCGCCTATATGGATGCGGACAAGCTTCCAAGCGGGGCTTTGGTACGAAGGCGCAGGCCGGGGGACCGGTTTTATCCCCTGAATGCGCCGGGGGAAAGGAAGCTTAAGGAATACCTGATCGACAAAAAGCTTAGCCACCCAGCGCGCAGCGTACCGCTGATCGCCGCAGGACAAGACGTGCTCTTTTTCCCGGGCGGAACGGTTTCACACTTGGTCCGTGTACGGGAGGATACACAGAGCTACTTGCGCATCGAAATCCAATTGGAATAGCGAATGGAAAGGCTGCGAAAAAAGAGACATATGGTTTCCTGCAAACAGCAATATAAATTGTAGTTTGTATCCAATATAAGAAAAGTTACATAATAGGAGGGTATTGGTTTATGTGTGCGCAGTTTCGGGAGGATATGGCGGAGATTTTGCTCGATTATGATGTAATTCAGCAGCGCGTCAAGGAATTGGCCGCCCAGATTTCCCGCGATTACGAAGGGGAGGAGGTCGTCCTGCTCTGCATTTTGAAGGGCGCTGTCATGTTCTTTTCGGACCTTGCGCGGAACCTGACCATACAGTGTCAGATGGACTTTATGTCCATTTCCAGCTACGGGGACGGCGTAAAGACTTCCGGCATCGTCCGTATTGCAAAGGATACGGATATGAGCATTACCGGCAAGCATGTCCTGATCGTAGAGGATATTATGGACAGTGGCCTGACCCTCAATTACCTGACCAATCTCTTAGAATCCCGCAACCCTGCAAGCATGCGAATCGTTTGCCTGCTGGATAAGCCCGAGCGTAGGGAATGTGACATTACGCCGGATTATTGCGGGTTCATTATCCCCAATAAATTTGTAGTTGGGTTCGGGCTTGATTACATCGGCCGGTACAGGCATCTGCCCTATGTCGGCGTATTGAAGCCCGAGGTTTACACAAAGTAGGGTTACCCCGAAGGGAGCGCGGATCGCGGTATGAGCATGTATCGATACCCGGGGTACGCAAAGTAAGTTCACAGGCGCGTTGCATTTTCGCTCTGCTTTTAAGGCTTGGTTATGATTGAACAGCGGCGGGCGGTGTGATAAACTATTCAAATGGCGGCGGCGTTTCCATGCGCCTGCTGCAATGTATTTTATGGGGTGGCTGCTTGCCGCAGCAGTCCCAGGAGGATAGGGTAAGTGAGAAGAAATTTTCGAACCCCACTGATATACGTCATCATACTCATTGCCATCATACTCATGGCAACCAATCTCGATCCCTCGGGCGCTTCGCCCAAGGCGCTTGAATACAGCGAGTTCTTGCAGGCTGTCCGCGATGGGAAGGTGGCTGCCGTACAGGCGACCAACCGTGAGTTTGTGGGTATTTATGTAGGCAGCAGTTATACCAAGGATCAGCTGCCGAACCGATCCGATTTTACAGTCGTCATTCCTTCGGAAGAGACCTTCCGGCATGATATGGCCATCATCACCGCACAGCTCAAACCCGAGCTGACGGCGGAGAACGTTACGGCGGTGGATTATCCCTTCAATTATAATCCCAAAATCCCGCCCGATCCCGGCTTCCTGGAGATGATCCTGCCTTACATCATTCTCTTTGGCGCGCTTGGCGTGTTCTATTACTTCATGATGCAGCAGCAGGGCGGCGGCAACAAGGTGATGAGCTTTGGCAAATCCCGTGCGCGCGTGCAGACAGATGGACAAAACAAGGTCACGTTTGACGATGTTGCGGGGGCCGATGAAGAGAAAGAGGAGCTCAAGGAAGTTGTCGACTTCATGCGCGATCCCAAGCGTTTTAATGAGATTGGCGCGCGTATTCCCAAGGGGGTACTCCTTGTAGGCCCTCCGGGTACCGGTAAAACATTGCTCGCCAAAGCCGTTGCGGGCGAGGCGAAAGCGCCGTTTTTCTCCATTTCCGGTTCGGATTTTGTGGAGATGTTCGTGGGCGTTGGCGCATCGCGCGTCCGCGATCTATTCAATACCGCCAAGAAGAGCACGCCTGCCGTCGTATTCATCGATGAAATCGACGCTGTGGGCCGCCAGCGCGGCGCGGGTATGGGCGGCGGACACGATGAGCGCGAACAGACGCTCAACCAGCTGCTCGTGGAAATGGACGGCTTTGCCGTAAATGAGGGCATCATCGTGCTGGCTGCCACCAACCGGCCAGATATCCTGGACCCCGCACTGCTGCGTCCCGGCAGGTTTGACAGGCAGATTACCGTCAATTATCCGGATGTCAAGGGCCGTGAAGCTATTTTGCGCGTACATGCGCGCAACAAGCCGCTTGCACCCGAAGTGGATCTTTCTGTGCTCGCAAAGCGCACACCCGGCTTCACGGGAGCGGATCTTGAGAACGTATTGAACGAAGCTGCCATTTTGACGGCGCGCGCAAATAAGAAGGCCATCACCATGGTGGAGCTTGAGGAAGCCATTACCCGCGTGGTGGTAGGCCCCGAAAAGAAGAGCCGTGTCATCACCGATGCGGATAAGCGCATTACCGCTGTCCACGAAACAGGGCACGCCATTGTGGCATTAAAACTCGAGCATTGCGATCCCGTGCATGAAGTATCCATCATTCCGCGCGGCATGGCTGCGGGCTATACCATGACCCTGCCCAAGGAGGATAAATCGCACATTACCAAGCGCAAGCTGGAGGACCAGATCGCCATGATGCTGGGTGGCCGCGTAGCGGAGACCGTCCGCCTGGGCGATATCAGCACCGGTGCTTACAATGACTTGCAGCGCGCCACGGATACCGCGCGCAAGATGGTTGTAGAGTATGGCATGACCGATGCGATCGGCCCTGTGTTCCTGGGCGGCCAGGCGGAAGTGTTTATCGCCAAGGATTGGGGGCACCAGCGCAATTTCTCGGAAGAGGTCGCAAGCCGTATCGATACAGAGATACGCCGCATTATTGAAGAACAGTTTGAGCGTGCGCGGGCCTGTATTGAGGAAGATATTGGGGGCTTGGACCGCGTGGCGGATGCTCTTCTTGAAAAGGAGCGCATAGATGGCGATACGTTTGAGCGTATTTACAAAGGGGAAGAAATGCCGGATACCGGGAAAGCCGATACCGTAAAGGGTACGGAGGACGCAAAGGCCGACATTGTAGATGATGTGCCGTAACGCGCATTTCCGGGGCATACCCCGGAAAAAGCGGCACGGACGAATATAAAAACCGGGCCGCCTGGCAAATAGCCGTGGGCGGCCTTTTATTGGGGGAAAGATATGCAACTTCAAAACGGAATGACGGGCAGGGCGGAACTGACGGTTTCGCATGCCGATACTGCGCTTGCCTTAGGCAGCGGGCTATTACCCGTACTCTCCACACCGCGCCTGGTGGCGCTGATGGAACAGGCGGCCTGCGCCGCGGTGGAGGAAGCGATGGAGCAGGGTAAAACCACCGTTGGCACCCGCATCGACATCCGGCACAATTTCGCCACGCCGTTGAGCATGCGGGTATGGGCGGAAGCGGAGCTGGTTGGAGTGGAAGGGCGGGCCCTGACATTCCGCATCGAGGCGTTTGACGAGGCGGGCAGCATCGCTATTGCCGATCATCAACGGTTTGTTGTAGAATCGGATCGGTTTATGCAGAAGACAGAGGCGAAAGCTATATGAGCGTACGAATGGATCTTCACTGCCACAGCGGCTTTTCGGACGGCACCGCAACGCCAGGTGAAATCGTCCGCATGGCGAAAAAAGCCAATATTGAGATTTTGTCACTGACGGATCACGATACGTTCTCGGGTGTGCCGGATGCGTTGTCTGCCGGTAAGGAGCAGGGAATCCTTGTTCTGCCCGGCATTGAAATGGACAATGACAGCCCGTTTGAACTTCATATTTTGGGCCTGGATATCGATATTAATAATGAACCCTTGCAGGAAGCCCTTAGTGAAAGCAGGCGCAGAAGGCAAAGGCGCAACGCCAAAATACTGGACAAGCTTAAAGAGCTTGGCTGCGATGTGCAAGACAGGGTGAAAGAGGTCTCGGGGGACAGCACCGTGACACGCATGCACATTGCCGTTGCCCTGCGGGACGCTGGCTATGCAGAAAGCGTCACGGAAGCGTTTCGGCAGTTCCTGAATGCCGGCGCGCCCGCGCACTTTGAAGATTGGCGGTATACCCCAAAGGAAGTCATTGCGCTTTTGCGCGGGGCGGGCGGCATTCCCGTGCTTGCTCACCCTTGCCATATCCGCCGGGATCCGCACGGGCTGGTGGCCGAGCTTGCGGGACTTGGCCTTATGGGGATTGAGGCGTATTATCCGACCTCCACGCTGGGACAGACCACCACGTTTGTAAGCCTGGCTGCGCAATATGGACTGCTTGTGACCTGTGGCAGCGATTTTCACGGTAAAAACCGGGAAGGGACACCGCTTGGCTGCGCATGGCGAGACGTCGAGTGCTTGAGGCGGACGGCAGAGTTTTTTCAGGAAAGGCATAGTTAATAGGTACACTATTAGAGGAACTTATTATAGGTACCGTTGACCGGTTGCCCGCAGGGCGCAATCCTGCTATAATACCCAAGGGCATGCGGGGTAACGCTCGCAGATGGGCGCTTCCCGCCTGGTTTGAAGCAGAGGAAGAACAATTTTGGCCAGTAAAGAAAAGGGAGATTAGCCGTCATGTATTCGAACGGGGGAACAATCAAGATATTCGCAGGGCGCAGCGGCATTCCGTTTGCGAAGAAAATGTGTGCGTATCTTGGTACACAGGTTGGCGATTCAGAGACGATCACTTTTTCGGAGGGCAATACCTTCGTACGCATCAATGAATCCATACGCGATAAGGATGTGTACATCGTACAGCCCATCGGAAGGAATCCCAACGATGAGTTTGTAGAGTTGCTGTTCTGGATTGACGCGTTCAGGCGCGCAAGCGCCAATTCTGTCACGGCGATCATCCCGTATTTCAGCTATGCCAAAGGCGATAAAAAGGACGAGCCCCGCGTATCCATCCGCGCGCGCGTGTGTGCGGAAAGCATCGAGCTGGCGGGGGTGGATCGCGTCATCACAATGGACCTTCACAGCCCGCAGGTGCAAGGCTTTTTCAAAAAGCCGGTGGATCACCTGTATGCGCAGACGCTTCTGTGCGAATACGTCAGGCGTCTGGGCCTTGTGGATGAGGATCTTGTGGTGGTTTCCCCGGACGCGGGCTTTGCAAAGCGCGCCCGTCAGTTCGCAAGCGAGCTTGGCCGCCCTGTTGCCATCGGCGACAAAATGCGCTCCGGTCATGACGAAAACGCCAAGGTGCTTGAAATTATCGGCGAAGTCAAAGGAAAGAATTGCTTGATCGTGGACGATTTCTCCATCTCCGGTGGTACACTCATCGATATTGCGCTGGGCCTGAAGGATAAAGGCGCAAATCGCATTTATGCGGCGCTTTCCCACAACATATTGAATGCCAAGGGCATACAGCGCATCGAGGATAGCCCGATCGAGGTGCTCATCTCCACCGATACGGTCGAATGTCCGGAGGCGAAGAACTCGAAAAAGATCAAGATTATTTCTGCGGCGCCCATGTTTGCACAGTCCGTCAAGGTCATACACGACCGTGCGCCTATGAGTAACCTCTTTAAGCGCGAATTCACGCAGCGGATGTTGGACATGAGTTTCTCCGAGCAGACGACGCTGCTCAAGGAATAAGCTTACGATTTCAAACGGTTTTTGTTAACGGCAATGCGTCCACCAGGCGCTTTGCCGTTTTTTTATCCAATATGCCGCCGGTGATCGCTCGCTGCAGATAACCGGAGATCTCAAGCTGCGGGGCAAGCTCTGCCATAAAAATGAGGGTGGTGCAGATATCCAGCAACAACAGTTTGCGCTGCGTTTCTTTGCATGCAGTAACGTCAATCTCCATGAGTATGTTTGCAGCGGCCGTGAGATGTTCTTCCGCATAAGGCGCCCATAGCTGGATACTTTGGATGGCCTGCCTGCGGGTCACAAACGACGTATCGTTACAGCAGGCCATATACCCGGAAAATGCACCGCCAAAGCGTCCCGTTGTATCCCACCTTGCGTTATGGGCAATCAGCATCAGTCCGATGCTGCGCTGGTATGAGTTTTCATCTGTAAGCTTCTTTTCAAACGTCTCCCAATAAGACATAACGTCGGACGTCGTTTTGCTGCGCGCGCACAGGGTCAAAAAAGCAGAATAGCGAAGCGCATCGTCCTTTTCCTGCAGCAGCGGAATAAGCGTAGCAATATCTTCGGTTGTGAGTGTGGCGGCATATTCCTCCGGTTCCTCCCTGCCACGCAGAATGAGTTCGGCGATGTCCATACTGTTTCCCTCCATTGTATAAGAGTATCTGCTTTGGATTATAGCATAATATGGAAAATCTAAAAACGATATTTAGGATGTGATCTATCAAAAAGATTGAAAAAAAATCTTGCCGTTTCATCTTTCTCCCGTAGGGTATATAAAAGGTACGGTGGACGGTATCCTATGAAAGAGGTGATACCCTTGTATGACACAAAAGAAACATCAAGTGGCCTTAGAGCCAACGATGAAGGAAGGTGATACCCTTGCAGGAACGGGAGTTAGAGACAATCGTTCATGGACGCGCTGCAGTAGATGGGGCGGGCGTACGGCTCACCCGGGTGCTCGCGCATAACGAGGTGAAGGCGTTCGATCCCTTTCTGATGCTGGATTCCTTCGACTCAACGGATCCGGAGGATTATGTGAAAGGGTTTCCCACACATCCGCACAGGGGGATCGAAACCATCACCTATCTCATTGAAGGGGAAATCGAACATCAGGATAGCTTGGGGAACAAGGGCGTCATCACTTCAGGCTCCAGCCAGTGGATGACGGCCGGAAGCGGTATCTTGCACCAGGAAATGCCGCAAAAGAGCAGACGGATGCTTGGTTTCCAGCTTTGGCTCAACATGCGGAGCACAGAAAAAATGGCCGAGCCGAAGTATTTTGATATCACGCCGGATAAAATCCCCGTCGTCCGGCAGGAAGGGTCCACCGTGCGTATCGTGGCGGGTACATATAAAGACGTTAAAGGCGTCACCCCGCACCATCTCAAAGCGGCGCTCTATGATGTAGAACTTTCACCAGACAGCATGTTGACCTTGCCAGCAAGGTCGGGGGAAACCGCGTTTCTCTTTGTAATAGAAGGCGCTTTGCGCAGCAATAAGACAGCCATTGAAGAAAAATGCGCGGCATTGTTCGGTGATGGCGATTGCGTGACGGTAGTGGCCCAGAATAGAGGTGCACGGTTTGCGTTCTTTTGCGCACCGGCGTTACAGGAACCCGTGGCATGGGGCGGGCCGATCGTCATGAATACGCAGCAGGAACTCAAAGAAGCGTTTTCAGAGCTGCAAAATGGGACATTCATCAGGCAAAAATCGATACGATAAGATCCCCCAAACAGAAGTCGGCTTCGTTCCCCCGCCTATATCGCGGGGGAATTTTTTATGAGATAGAAAATATCCGCCATATTTCGTGTGGATTTCCCCCTAGGGTTTTCAACTTGTTCACAGCATGGAAGGCCCGCATCCTTGCATGGGATTTGGCCTTTATGGTACAATTATTGGAGGTAGTAACAAGGAAGGCTGTCCGCAGCAAGAGCGAGCGTGGCGGCCTTTTTAGCCAATATACGGGTATCACCTAACTGTGGGAGGGGTTGCCATGCGCGTTGTGGACTTGATTGGAAAGAAACGGGAAGGGCAGGCACTTACAGGCGCCGAGATCGATTTTCTCATACAGGGCTTTGTGAAGGGCGAAATCCCGGATTATCAGATGTCCGCGTTTTTGATGGCCGTCTGCTTTTCTGGTATGGACGGGCGGGAGACCGCAGACCTGACGCTTTCCATGATGCGCTCCGGCGATATTGTGGATCTTTCCGATATCCCCGGAGTCAAGGCGGATAAACACTCCACCGGCGGCGTAGGGGATACGACCACGCTCGTTGTGGTGCCGCTTGTCGCGGCATGCGGCGGGAAGGTTGCAAAGATGTCCGGCCGGGGATTGGGGCATACCGGCGGAACGCTCGATAAACTTGAA
Source organism: Bacillota bacterium (assembly GCA_023416175.1). Classification (GTDB taxonomy): domain Bacteria; phylum Bacillota; class Clostridia; order Christensenellales; family CAG-138; genus JAEYLA01. The sequence goes on along the minus strand of JAEZIE010000194.1, from coordinate 10,075 downwards.
AGCATTCCCGGCCTAAAAATCGAGCGGCCGATGGAGGAGTTTAAAAGGCAGGTAAAAGAACTCGGGCTTGCCGTGGTCGGCCAGTCCGGTAATCTGGTCCCTGCGGATAAGCTTTTGTATGCGCTTAGGGACGTGACAAGTACCGTCAAGAGCATCCCGCTCATCGCGTCGAGCATCATGAGCAAGAAACTTGCGGCGGGGGCAGACGCGATTGTGCTGGACGTCAAGGTCGGCACCGGCGCGTTTGTGGAAACTTTGGAAGCGGCAAAAGAGCTTGCCGCTACCATGGTGGAAATCGGCAAGCATCTAGGTCGCCGGGTTGTGGCCGTGATTACGGATATGAACCAGCCGCTCGGCCTTGCCGTGGGTAACGCGCTCGAAGTACGGGAAGCCGTGGAGCTTTTAAGCGGCAAGCTGCCGGAGGGTGATCCGCTCTATGAGGTTTGCATGCTGTTAGCCAGCCACATGCTGCAGCTTTCCGGCCTTGCACAAGGGGAGAGGGAAGCGCGCGAAAAGCTGAAAACGGCGCTCAATTCCGGCGCGGCGCTTACGAAGCTTAGGGAAATGGTGCAGGCACAGGGCGGCGATTTCTCTTATATAGACATTGCAAAGATCGACGAGCTGTGTAAAGTAAAGCAGCTTGTTCCGGTGTACTTGGAGGCGGAAGGCGAGATAGAAAGCATGGACGCAGCGCGGATTGGCCTTGCGGCACAGCTTTTGGGCGCAGGCCGCGCGCAGAAGGAAGACGATATCGATCATGCGGTGGGACTTGTCATGCACAAGCGCCTGGGTGACGCCGTCAGTACGCAAGAGCCCGTCTGTACGCTATATGTCAACGATGACAGCCGCGTAGAGGAAGTGATTTCGCTGTTAAAAGAGGCAATCATGGTGGGCGGAACGGTGAATAGCCGGAAGTCCAGAATGGTTTACGACGTGGTGGAGTAAGGACCCTATATAGAGGAAATAATGAGACCGGCATAGGCCGGTTAAGCGGTACGGGGGATAGAATGGAACAGCAAAAAGAGAAACTGCTCATCGCGATAGACGGCAACAGCCTGATGCACCGGGCCTACTACGCGCTTCCGGCTATGACCAGCCGCGAAGGCACTCCCACGGGCGCGCTGCACGGCTTTTTGAGCATGCTCTTCAAGCTGGTGGAAAAAAAGCCGGATTATCTCGTCGTGGCGTTTGACCTCCATGGGCCGACATTCCGGCATATGGAATATACGGAATATAAGGCTGGGAGAAGGGAAACGCCGGAGGACTTAAGGCCGCAGTTCCCGCTGCTCCAGGATTTATTAAAGCAAATGGGCATAACCGTCTGCACTTGTGAAACCTACGAAGCGGATGATATTTTGGGTACGTTCGCCCGTATGGCGGAAAGAGAGGGTGTTTCCTCCCTGCTTGTCACGGGGGATCGGGACGCGCTTCAGCTTATTTCTGACAAAACGCATGTCCTTCTGACCAAGAAGGGCATTACGGATACCGAAGAAATGGATAAGAGCGCACTCATGACGGCCTATGGGCTTCATCCCGAACGCATGCGTGACTTAAAAGGCCTCATGGGCGATAATTCAGATAACATCCCCGGCATCCCCGGCGTGGGGGAAAAGACGGCGGTCAAACTTTTGGCCCAATACGGTACATTGGAAGAGGTGCTTGCGCACGCCGAAGAAATCAAGGGCAAGCTTGGCGAAAAGATAAAAGAGAACGCGGAGCTTGCGCGGCTAAGCTACCGGCTTGGCACCATACACGCGGACGCGCCGCTCACCATCACATTAAAGGACAGCGCGTTTGTTTCTTCCCGTATGGCGGGTGCGCTCCCAAGGCTTAGGGCGCTGCAGTTAAACGCCATTGCAAACCGCCTGCCGGCTGCCGAAGAAGCCCCAGCCGCAGCCAAAGAACACAAACAGGGCCCGCGGGAGACCGTGGAGCTTTCGGACATTGCAGCGCTCAAGGGAATATTGAACGGACTTTTAGAGGCAGAATACCTTGCGCTCTATGCACAGGGGGAGGAGCTGTTCCTTGCCGCCGAAGACTGCAGGCAGTTTCGCGTAAGTTTGGCGGGTACGCTGCTTACCCCCGGACTCGACCTGGGCGAGGTGCTTTGGGGACTTAAGCCTTTACTGGAAGCTGAGAAACCAAGAAAGTTGGTGTTTGACGCCAAAAAATGGATGCACTTGCTGTCGCGGGAAGGGATTGCCTTACGCGGCCTTGCGTTTGACGCGATGATTGTGGACTATCTCATCAACGCCACGCGGCCCACGCCTTCCCTGGAGGCGCTTGCGCAGGAACGGCTGCATGTGAATAAGCCCGACGCCTGCACCCTATTCCCGCTGCATGAGGCCATGATGCGGGAGATACGGGAGATGGAGCTTACAGAACTCTACGAGACCGTGGAACTGCCTCTCATTGGCGTGTTGTTCCGCATGGAAAAGCAGGGCTTTCGTGTAGATCAGCAAGTGCTGCGGGAGCTTGACGCACAGTTTAAAGACCGCATCGACGATCTAGCGGGCGAAGTGTACGAGCTTGCCGGAGAGCCGTTCAACATTCTTTCCACCAAGCAGCTTGGCTATGTGCTGTTTGAAAAGATCGGGCTTCCCACCCAGCGCAAAACAAAAACGGGCTACTCCACAGATGCGGACGTATTGGAAAGCCTGATGGAACAACATCCCATTGTGCCGCTTGTACAGGAATACCGCTTTTTGACCAAGCTAAAAAGCACGTTTATCGACGGGCTTCTTGCCCTGCGCTCGCCGGAAGATGGGCGCGTGCATACGAGCTTTAATCAAAACGTGGCGGCCACCGGCCGTATTTCAAGCACCGAGCCAAATTTGCAGAACATCCCCGTGCGTACAGCGCTGGGGCGTGAGATCCGCAAGGCCTTTGTGGCAAGTCCCGGCTATGTGCTGATCGGCGCCGATTATTCTCAGATCGAATTGAGGCTTCTTGCCCACATTAGTTCTGATGAGACCATGCAGGAAAACTTCAGGCAGGGCGGCGATATCCATACCAGGACCGCCAGCGAAGTGTTCGGCATCGCGCCGGAGCATGTTACGTCGGAGCAGCGCAGCGCCGCGAAGGCCGTCAACTTCGGAATTGTATACGGCATTTCGGATTTCGGCCTGGCGCGCAACCTCGGCATCAGCCGCAAGCGCGCGGGCGAATACATTGAGCGCTACCTCGACCGTTACCCCGGTGTACGCGCCTATATGAAGGGGAGCATAGAGAGCGGCCGCGAATTTGGCTACGTCAAGACGCTGTTGAACAGACGGCGCGATCTGCCGGAACTGAAAAGCGGCAACTACAACACCCGTTCGTTCGGGGAGCGTGTGGCCATGAACATGCCCATACAGGGTTCTGCTGCGGATATCATCAAGCTTGCCATGGTACGCGTGGATGCTGCGCTGCGGGAACAAGAACTCAAAAGCCGTCTTGTTCTGCAGGTGCACGATGAACTGATATTGGATTGCCCGCCCGAGGAAGAGGAACGCGTAAGCGAGATCGTGTGTGATTGCATGCAGAATGCCATGCAGCTTTGTGTTCCGCTTATTGCCGAAGTCAAGAGCGGGCAAAGCTGGTACGATACAAAATGAGCCCGGATAGAGCGAGACGCATCGGCCTTACCGGCGGTATGGGCGCGGGAAAGTCAACGGTATCAGCATATCTTCGGGTGCTGGGAGCGCGTGTGCTGGATGCGGATGTGGCCGCGCGCAAGGCCGTGGAGCCGGGAAGCGAAGGGTTGCGCCTGCTCGTTGCGCGTTATGGTACCGCTATTCTGGGGCCGGACGGTTCCTTAAACCGCCGCGCGCTTGCAAACGTTATATTCGCGTCCGATTCCGAGCGTTTGGCCGTCAACGCCATACTCCACCCCATGGTGCGCACCATCATGCTTCAGGAGGAGAGAGAGATTCGTGAGGCGGAACCGGACGCCATCGTATTTTGGGACGTACCGCTGCTGATCGAAAGCGGTATGCATGTGGATGTGGACGAGGTCTGGCTTGTGACTGCAGAGGAAGCGGTTCGTATCGCGCGTATCGTGCACCGGGACGGCTGCAGTGAGCAGGAGGCGCTTGCCCGTATTCGCCGCCAAATGCCGGAAGAAGAGAAAAAGAGCTACGCGCATCGGATATTAGATAATTCCGGCGATGAAGCAGCGCTGCACCGGCAGGTGGATGCGCTTTACGACAGGATCATGAGTTAGCTAACAGAAACAGAGGAAGCATTGGAAAACGCAAAACAAAAACCAAAACAAAAAAAACTTAGAGGCGCAAAACTGTTGCTTGCTGCCTTCCTGCTGCTGCTTGCGGTGCTCATTGCCACAATCGCGGGGCGGGAGCTGGAAAAGCGCACCTATAAGCTACAGTATGCCGAAGAAATCATCGCAAGCGCTGAAGAGTTTGAACTCGATCCCTACCTTGTAGCCGCCGTGATCCATTGTGAAAGCGGCAATCGCCCGGAAGCGATCAGCTCGGTTGGCGCGGTAGGACTCATGCAGATCATGCCGGATACCGGTGAATGGATTTCCGGCAAACTCCATATCAGCGGTTATGAGCCCAAGAAGCTGACCGAGCCCGCGTTCAATATACGGCTGGGCTGCTGGTACTTGCGCTTTTTACTGGACCGGTACAAGCAGGACCGGCCTACCGCGCTTGCCGCTTACAATGCGGGGCATGGCAACGTGGACAAATGGAAGAACGACCCCGCTATTTCCGCGGAAGGGCAATTAAAGAACATCCCCTTTGCGCAGACGGAGCAGTATGTGGAAAAGGTGCAGCGCGCATATGAAAAATACAAGACGCTTTATCAAGACGCTTTCTAGCGTCCTTGCGGTGCTGCTGCTGAGTTCGGGCTGCGCAAAAAGAGAAAAGCCCGAGCCTACGGCGACGCCCATTGCGATTCCCACCCCGACCCCTGCGCCGTTGCCGGTATCCGGCGGTACGCTGATACTCCCCATACCGCGCAACCCGTTTCGCAGCGAGGGCGGCACATCCTACAACCCCCTTACCATTAACACCGAGGAAATGCGCAACATGTACTCCCTGGTGTACGAGCCGCTCTTAAGGTGCGATTCGAGCAGCCGCATTATACCGTCTCTGGCGGAAAAATGGAGCAGCGATGATACCGGACGCGTCTGGACGATACAGCTTCGGAAAAACGTCATGTGGCACAACGGCGATATTCTCACCGCGGAGGATGTGCTCTACACCATCGGGCAAATCAGGAACTTGGGCAGTGCATCCTATTATGGCCTTGCGGCGGATGCGATCGAAAGCTATGAGCAGGCGGATGAAAGCACCATACGCATTACGATGAAAAAACCGGGTGCAGCCGCCTTATATGCGCTTGTGTTCCCCGTGGTCTCCTCCAAGACGCCCAATGAACTCAACGGTACGGGGCCGTATCAGGTGACGAGCACAGAAACATCGGTGGAGCTTACCGTCAATCCACGCTGGTGGAAGCAAACGCCCTACATTCAAAACATTCAATTTCTCTCGCGTGAAAGCAACGACGTCGCGCTCGCTTCGTACGAGGCGCGCCAATTGAACATGGTGCCGACCAAGACGGTCTCAGCGGGTAAATATCGCGAGGAGGGTGTGACATCGGTGCTTGACGTCATGACGCAGGAGGCGGAAGTACTGCTTGTCAACCACAGCAACGCCATACTGCGCGATGTCGCTGTCAGGAAAGCAATCGCGTATGTGCTCGACCGCAGCGCCCTGGTCTCTAATGTATACATGAACCGCGCCGCAGTGTGCGACGTGCCTGTGCCGCCCGATTCGTTCCTGTATGACGCGACTACCAAAATATACGACCATGACATCGAGAAAGCGGAGCAGCTTTTAAGCGGCGCAGGCTGGACGGATGAGGACGGGGACGGCATTTTACAGCAGGGGAGCCGTAAGCTCCACTTGACACTGCTGGTCAACGACTCTACGGAGAGTACCTACCGCAAAAATGCCGCGGCGCTGATTGCAACGCAGCTTTTAAAGGCAGGTATTGAGGTGGAAGTAGTCACCGCGAAGCTTAGCATCGAGCGGGCAAACGGGGAATTTGAGCAGAAGCTGAAAAACGGGGAATTTGACCTCGCGTTGGCCGGTTTTCAGATGGAAGCGTGCGGCAATTTAGCGCCCTACTTAGCACCCGATGGCGCGCGCAATTACGGGAAAGTCTCCGGCGACTGGGGTACGCTTCTTTCATCCGCCGCCGCCGCGGCGGATGAAAACGGCATGCGAGAAACGCATGCGCAGCTGCAGCAGCAGTTCGTGCAAGAGCTTCCTTTTATCACGCTGTATTTCCGCATGAACAGCATCGTCTACGATGCGAATATCCAAGGAGTTTCTGATGTTCGCGGTACGGATCTGTTCCGCACCGTCAACGATTGGTACATACAGCAGTCGCCCGACTGATTTTGCCTTTCAGGCAGACGTATGCTATACTGGGTTGGGCCAAAAAATGATGCTTCGGGGGTACTATGCTGGAAACCATCATCATTCTACTTGCGATCGGGCTGGATCAGCTTGCAAAATATCTGACGGATGTTCATTTAATGCCGCTTGGCACGACCGTCCCGGTTTGGGAGGGCGTTTTCCACCTGACTAGCACCCACAATACGGGCGCTGCTTTTGGTATGTTGTCAAATGGTACTTGGCTGCTGATTATCGTTTCTTCCGTAGCATCTATCGCGATTATCTGGCTGCTTATAAAATATCGAAAGCATATGCATACATTCATGCGCGTGAGCCTCGCCCTGATATTGGCGGGGGCTTTAGGCAACCTTATTGACCGCGTCGTATTGGGCTATGTCCGCGATATGCTGGAGTTCGCTTTTGTGAAATTCGCCATATTCAATGTGGCGGACACCGCTGTTTCCATAGGTGCGGCCCTGCTGGCGCTGGACGTACTTTTCGGCAAGGGCAGGCAGGTGCTCGACAAGCTGGATGAAAAGACGGCGAAAAAGAAGCCCGGGCCGGAAGCGGAGCCGGAGGAAGCGACCGAGCCGACGGAAGAGTCCGAACAGGACGCGGATGAACCCGAACAGGACGCGGATCAACCGCAAAAGGAACAGCAATAGCGAGGGCTTTGTGGAAGACTTTGAAGGCTATGTGGAAACGCGCTATTTAGCGGATACGTCCGGCGAACGTCTGGACGTATTTCTTTCCCGCGTCAGCGGGGAGAGCCGCGCGCGCATTCAGCGCCTGATTCAGGAAGAAGCCGTCCTGGTTCTGGGCAAAGCCCGCAAGGCCAACTACAAGCTTCAGGCCGGGGAGGAAGTACTGCTGCGTATGGAGCCGCCGGAGCTTTTGGATGTTGCGCCTGAACCAATTCCCATCGATATCTTGTACCAGGATGCGGACCTCTGCGTCATCAACAAGCCGCAGGGAATGGTTGTACATCCAGCGCCCGGCAATGAAAGCGGAACGCTTGTGAATGCGCTTTTATATGCCATTACCGATCTTTCCGGCATCGGCGGCGTGTTGCGCCCGGGTATCGTCCACCGAATCGATAAAATGACATCCGGTTTGCTTGTCGTCGCAAAGAACGACCTTGCCCATACGAGTTTGAGCGCCCAGATCAAGGAGCATTCCGCGCGGCGCAATTACCTTGCCATCGTAGAAGGAAATTTGAAAGAGGATACCGGCACCATCGACGCTCCCATCGGCCGCCATCCGGTGGACCGCAAGCGCATGGCCGTTGTAAAGAACGGAAGGGAAGCTGTAACGCATTGGCGGGTAGTAAAGCGCATGGGGCAGTTTACTTTAATCAAAGCCATACTTGAGACAGGGCGAACACACCAGATCCGCGTGCATATGGCTTATAGCAAGCATCCCGTCGCGGGCGATCCGGTGTATGGCCCGGCAAAACCTAAGCTGAACCTCGATGGGCAGGCATTGCACGCATATGAACTGATACTCAAACACCCGCGCACAGGGGAGCCGATGCGCTTTTTTGCACCGCCGCCCGTTTGGTTTTTGCAGGCGCTGCGCCGCGCGGGCTGCGAGGAAGAGCCCGACTGGGCACTTTTGACCTGATATTTGAAATACTTTGATGACTGCCGCCGTGAAGGCGGTATTTTTATAACAGAAACCCAACTGAAATAGTTGCATTTTACCAGGCCCGGATATATACTATACATAAACGATGACTTATATGTTTATGTGTTGAAACGTGGAGGGTGCGAGTATGGAAAAAGTGAATTTTCCCGTTTGCCAGACGGAGCATATCAATGCGAGTCATGAGCACTTTATTATGGATCGAATTCCGGATGAAGACGCGGCGGTGGATGCCGCGGAAATTTTCCAGCAGTTAAGCGACAGCACGCGCATTCGGCTCTTGTCCATGCTTGCACTGGAGGATATGTGCGTATGCGAAATGGCGGATATTTTAGGCATGAGCCAGCCTGCCGTTTCCCACCATCTGCGTTCGCTTCGGCAATGCGGCGTGGTGCGCTTTAAAAAGACTGGCAAGCGCGCCGTCTACTCCATCAGCGATACACGTACCGGGCACATGGTGAGGCACCTGCTGCACGATATCACCAGCGGCAACCTCATCCCGTGTACGGTTTGTCAGTTTCAAAAAAGTTTGGGGGAGGAGCAGATATGAGCACCGAAGAAGTAAGGCTGCAATCCGCAAATAAGACATTAAGCAGCCCAAATATTCACGACTATTCGGGTGAACAGGGCCACGCACGTGACCATGGCCACAGTCAGCAAGACGCCTGCGAAGCGGATGGCTGCAGCGCAGGATGTCCGGGCTGCGGCCACGCTCACGAGCAAGCGGGCGAGAAGGAAGACGCGTGGAAGCTGTGGCTGCCCATTGTGTCTGGTTCCATATTATTTATAGCCGGATTCTTTACGGAAGGGCTTGTGCACATCGTTCTGAGCCTCGTTGCCTATGTTCTGCTGGGCGCACCTGTGCTTTTGCAGGCGGGTAAGGATATCCTGAGCGGACAGGTATTCGGCGAAAGCTTTTTGATGGGGATTGCCACGATCGGCGCGCTTGCGCTGGGCGATTATGACGAAGCCGTTGCCGTCATGCTGTTCTACCGCGTGGGCGAGTACTTTCAAGATCTCGCCGTGGGCCGTTCAAGAAAGAGCATACGCACCGCAGTTGGTTTAAGGCCGGACACCGCACGCGTGATGCGGGACGGCGCGTTTCAGGTGGTGGACCCTGCTGAAGTCAACATCGACGAGCAGGTGCTAGTCCATCCCGGCGAGCGTATCCCGCTTGACGGCGAGATTCTCTCCGGGGAAAGTTTGGTGGACTTTAGCGCCCTCACGGGCGAGTCCGTGCCGGTGCGGGTGAACATGGGCCGCGAGGTCATGGCAGGCGGCATCAACCAAAATAGCCCCATCACCATCACCGTCACCCGTCCCGCTTCTGAATCCGCCGTCAGCCGCGTGCTGCGGGCGGTGGAGGACGCTGCAAAGGGAAAGCCCAAGCTCGAGAACTTTATTACGCGGTTTGCCCGCGTATATACGCCCATCGTCGTTGCAATCGCAGGATTGCTGGCTGTTGTTCCGCCACTTGCGGGGTTAGGCGCGTTTACAGAATGGCTGCACAGGGCTCTCATATTCCTTGTCATCTCCTGTCCCTGTGCGCTTGTTCTTAGCGTTCCGCTCACGTTCTTTGCGGGGCTAGCCAACGCATCCTCGCGCGGGGTACTTTTTAAGGGTGCAAACCGCATGGAGCAGCTCGCCACGGTGGAAGCCGTCGTATTCGACAAAACGGGTACGCTGACCCACGGCGTATTCAAGGTACAAATGGCGATCCCTATAAATGGGGTGACGGAAGAGGAACTCTTAAAGCTTGCGGCGGCTGCGGAACACTTTAGCCCCCACCCGGTGGCAAGCGCCATCCGTACCGCAGCGGGGGAGTATACGCCTGCGGAGGAGGTTGAAGAAATCGCGGGTCGTGGCGTTTCCGCCTCTGTGGCAGGGAGGCGCGTGCTGGTTGGCAACGCGAGGCTGATGCAGGAACATGGCATTGAGCGGTTTCCTGCAAGCACGGGCACCGTCGCCTATGTGGCCGCGGACGGCTCGTTTACGGGCACAATATTGATTGCAGACGAACT